>CAMHCZ010000054.1 GCA_946183755.1 uncultured bacterium
ACCGGCAAGAGAGAAGAGGGTATGGCTTACGCCGTATTCTCATTCACAAGAAAGGTCTATATAACTACCCTTTTAGTCGTTACAAGTAATCTTCTATTAATTAAATTATTCAGCGATCAAAAAAGTATATCATATATTTCATATGTCCTCTAAACACAGCCAACCTATATCCTCTTTTTAAAACGCCTAAGATGTGTTTGACCGTTATTGGCTTTTTCATCTCTGAAGCAACAACAACATCACATCCTATCTGATCGACTATGTCTTGTGGCAAAACGAGCATTTGCCAAGGCATTGACATTGGAAGCCGCTTCTCATCCAAAGAATCTTTTGTGTTAATGCCTTGAAAGAATCTGTCTTTGTATTCAATATGTTTTCCTTTGGAACCAGTCAAAATCAAAAGCCGTTTATTGCAAAAATCAAAATCTCCCCTTTCATGCTGGAATAACATATTAAAGAATTGCCCTTCGGTATGATTTAATGTAGAAGATTTCTTACTGCTTAATGTCCAGCCTAATATCCTTTGCTGCCCTATATCCAAGACCTTTTTTATCTCTGAGAATTTGTTCCAATACCCCCCTCTGTCAATATAGACAAAACTTCCTTTGTTAGTTATTATTGCATAATGCTCTTCAACATTGCTTATTACATTACTGACAGTCCTAGCCCGAATTTCTTCGATTGTCTTGGCGACATAGTTACATTGATTCGTGTCCAAGACCCATTCTGACTTTAAGACAGTGTAATCATTCCTGTTTTTTCTGTAAAACTCAAGAATTGCTTGTGCTTCTACAGAATCACAATGTCTTAGATGTGCTTCCCATTCTGAATCAGAATCCCATTTCCACTTCTTATTTGAGACCGTGTCTTCAAAATGAGCCTTAAGGGTATAATCTATAGAAGCGTTGTGGTATCTTATGCCCATCGCACACGTCTCATTATTTTTGACATATATCATCAATCCTTCATCAATCTCCCCGAACTCTCCAGGTGCTATCTTATAATTCAGATACAAAGTATCTCCTTCTTCTACAATATGCGCTTGTGCGCAGCAAACTGCGACTAAACAAGTCAGAAATGTTATTGCGAGTTTTCTCATGCGATATTGTTTATTTCATTACCAAGAGATGCGGCGAATTTTCACTACTCTATCTGTACAGAGTCAATTGTTACAACCGGAAATTTATCTCCATATCCGATATTAAAACAAACTCTTGTTTTCCTTTTGCAATTTGGACATTCAAATTCCAAAAAGGAATTTGTTTTTCCTGTCTCGCTAAATACCCCTTCATATCTGATGGTTCTATTCAGCGCATATTTTTCAAAATCATACCCAGAAAAAGACAATTTTGCACTGCACTCTTTGCACTGATACACAACATCAGTCCAATATCCATCTTGCAATTCTTTCCCTACACATATATAGGTTTGAGAAAAAACATCTGCCGCCTCATATCTTTTCATCTCATTTGATTCTGTTTATATATTCACACCCTTGAGTATTATTTGTTCACATACAATGTCTGAGTAGGGAAAGCGAAGTCAAGTCCGTGTGCGTTGAACTCGTCAAGCACCTGGAGATTGACCGCCGACTGTGTCTCGAACAAATCGCTGTCCTTCTTTATGTAGTACCAGCATGTTATGTTCAGCGAGAAGTCGCCGAACGACGTGAAATAAACCTTCACCTTTTCCTCAATGCCAGCGACCGACGACGGCAGATTGCGGAGTATGTCCATCGCCTGCCTCATCTGCTCCGGCGTTGTGCTGTAAGTCAGCCCGACATTCAGCTCGATGCGGCGCGACGGCTCTCTCGTTATGTTCGTCAGGTTGCTGTCGGCAGTTTTGTAGTTAGGTATCACCACCAGCTGTCCGGAATACGTTCTGAGCTTCGTGCTTCGTATTCCCATGTCCTCGACATATCCTGTCGTGCCGTCTATGGTTATCAGTTCGCCTATCTTGAATGGACGGTCGAAAAGTATCATTATGCCGGCGAAGATGTTCTTTGCAGTGTCCTGTGCCGCAAGTGCTATCGCCACTCCTCCGATACCCAGACCGGCTATCAGAGCGCCGACATCGACTCCGGCGTTGTTAAGAGCCGTGATTACACCGATGCTCCATATTACGAACGACGACACTTTCTTAATCAGGCTGAGCGCATGCTCGTCCATCCTTGAACTCTCGTCGTTGACTTTCTCCTTGAGCACCACGTTTATGAATGTGGATACGGCTCTGGAAATAAACCATGTGGCACTTATGACAAGCAGGAACTTGTACGCGTCGGCTATCATCGCCATGGCATTCGCTGGCATAGACAGGCGCTTGATGCCTATCCAGAAACCGACCAGCGTCAGCGCGAAAAGCATCGGTGCCTTAAGCACCTCCACCAGCACATCGTCCAGCTGAGTCTCTGTCTTGGCTGTCAGTTTCGGTAGTATCTTCTCGGCGAACCATCTGACTAATCTGCCCAGCACTATCGCGCCAAGAATGAAAGCCAACGAAATGAGTATCTCCTGCACTTCGTTGTTATAAATCCTGTAAGAAAGAAAATCGTTCATATTGTTTTGTATTTGATGTTTGGTTTTACTTCAATTCCACGGTTCTGTGACCTTCGTCATCGACAGTTATGCACACGTCCGCAGTGTCGTCAGGCAAAAGCGGCTCCACAAGCTCCGGCCACTCGATGAAGCAGTAGCTGCCGCTGTAGAAATAGTCCTCGCAGCCGAAGTCGCAAGCCTCATCCATAGTCTTCACTCTGTAAAGGTCGAAGTGATAGACCGGTTCTCCGTTCTGCGCCATGTACTCATTCACTATCGCGAATGTCGGGCTCGCCACGACCTCGGTCACGCCCAGCTCCGAACAAAGCGCCTTGATGAAAGTCGTCTTGCCTGCGCCCATTCCGCCATGGAACGCGAATACACGTCGGTCGCCAGCCTCAGCAAGAAACTTCTTCGCTGCATCAGCGATATTCTCCAAACTGTCTATGTTTATTATCATAACGTTCTATTATTGAAAAAATGCCGTGACATTTCATCACAGCATCCTGAATGTTGTATCTTCTGTAAACCTGTAATAGCGCCCTACCCACTTGACATTCTCGACAGCCACGACAGGCATTCTCATGCCTACTATCAGAACGCTGCCCACAGTCGATGTTATGACGCCGTCCAGCAGCTTTGTGTTCGCTGGCTCCTCGCCCTGCTCCAACGGACGAATCGACGTTATCTTGCCCGAATCGTCTATTTCTATGAAGCCGTCATGCAGAACGTTCTGAGGGGAAATTTCTATAATATGGGCGACAAAACGTTTCACTGGATTTACCTCCCGTTTGCCTTGTCCAGCTCTATCGACACATTCTGAGTCACTTTCTCCCAGCTTTCGAGATGCGACGAATACCATCTGACTGACTCCTCAAACTGTTCTTTTGTGACATTGTGCGCCTTGAACACCGAGTTGAAGTACTCCGTGGCTAACGTGTCGCTGACCTCGCCCCCCTTAGCCGTAATCGCAGCCTCGGTCATGTAGAGGTCGTAAAGCAGCGACTCCATGTTCTCGTCGTCCAGCACATTGTCCGGACGCTTCTCTCCGCATGACGCAAGCGCCAGCAACAGCATCAATATGCCCAACAAACGCTTTATCATTGCTGTTGATTTGCTTCTTTTTGACGTTCCTTGGCTTCTCTCTTCTCACGCTCCGCCTTAGTCTCAAGGCTTCTGCTGAGGTCCTTGCCGAAGAATATAATCACGAGGAACACGCCGACTGTAACTGCTGTATCGGCGAAATTGAACACAGGCTGGAAGAACAGCACACCGCCGTCCGACGAATGAATGAGCGGGAAATAAAGCATATCCACGACTCTGCCTTCGAACCATGCGCCATAACTTCCATTTGCAGGAAAAAGTGTTGCAGTCTGGAAAATACTGTGAGAGAATATCTTGCCGTAGAAAATGCAGTCAATAAGATTGCCGAACGCGCCGGCGAAAATCGCGCCCACAGTGAACACGAACGACCTGCGGAAGCCTCTTTTTACCAGAGTGTACAAGTAGTAGATAATGGCGACGCAAGCCAATATGCGGAAGGATGTTAGGAATATCTTGCTTCCGAGCTCCAAGCCGAACGCCATTCCCTTATTTTCCACAAAGTAAATCTGGAACCAGCCGCACACGTCCACACCAGAGCCGAGGGGGAAGGAAAGCTTCACCCAAAACTTCAGCGCCTGGTCTATAAGCACGATGGCAACGATCGTAGCCGCAAGCCAGATCGCTGCCTTCTTTTTGTCGTATGTTTCCAGAATCTGTGACATCAACGCAGACTACTTGCCCTGCTGCTTATCCTCAACACTCAGTGTAGCGTGAGGCACCGCACGCAGACGCTCTGCCGGAATCAGTTTTCCTGTAGCGCGGCTGATGCCGTAAGTCTTGTTGTCGATTCTTATCAAAGCCTCTTTCAGCTTCTTGATGAAATCACGCAGACGCTGAACTGAACGCGAAGTCTCCTCCTGGTTCAGTGTAGCCGCGCCCTCCTCAAGTACCTTGAATGTAGGAGCGGTGTCGCTGTCGCCGTTTCCGTTAGAGTTGTTAAGAGACGCAACCAGCTGATCGAGGTCAGCCTGAGCCTTCGCCAACTTGCCGTTGATGATCTGACGGAACTCCTCGAGCTCCTCGTCAGTGTATCTTGTATTGTCTTTGTTTGGCATAGTTAATAATTTTAAGGGTTAATGATTTACGAATATAAAGAAAATGATTGACATTTCCTATACCGCATCATTTTTTTGCGATTTTGACCTTGACAATGAAGTCCTCAAAGTCGAAGTCTGTCGCATCCTCCACCTTATCTTCTATGGAAATCGAAGACGCAAGAACCTGATTTGATATGTAATCGCCGAAGTTCTTGACCGCCTCGTCTGTCTCCACGTTCTTCTCTATCTGCACTGTAATCTTGTCGGTAATCTCGAATCCGCTCGACTTGCGCAGGTTCTGTATCCTGTTAACCAGCTCACGGGCTATACCTTCCTGCTTGAGTTCCTCGGAAATCTCGATGTCAAGAGCGATCGTCAGATTGCCCTCGTTAGCCACGAGCCATCCTGGCATATCCTCGGTGATTATCTCGACGTCAGCCAGTTCGATAACAGCGTCGCCGTCTGGCAGATTGAGTGTTATCTGACCGTTCTTCTCTATCGATGAGATTTCATCCTGGCTGAAACCGTTGACAGCAGCGGCGATAGCCTTCATCTGCTTGCCGTACCTCTTGCCCAGTGTCTTGAAGTTTGGCTTTATGCGCTTCACGAGTTTCACAGCTGAGCTGTCAGCCGACACAATTTCCAGTTCCTTGACGTTAACCTCAGTCTTAATCAAATCCGAGATGTATGAAAGCTGACGGAGCGTCTTCTCGTCCGGCGCCGGCATCACAGCCTTGGCAAGCGGCTGACGCACCTTCTTGTTCGCTTTTCTACGGAGAGCCAATATCATAGACGAGCTCTGCTGAGCAAGTCTCATGCACTCCTCGAGGTTCTTGTCGATAAGACTGTCGTCCGCCACTGGGAACTCTGCCAAATGCACAGAGTCGAACTTCTCGCCGGCAACGACCTTAGTGAGGTCGGTGTACAAGCGGTCGGCATAGAATGGAGCGATAGACGCCATAAGCTTGCTCACTGTCAGCAAGCAAGTGTACAATGTCTGATATGCAGCGAGTTTGTCGCTGTCCATTGTTCCGCCCCAGAAACGCTTACGGTTCAGACGGACGTACCAGTTGGACAGGTTGTCGGAAACGAAATCCGAGACGAGTCGGCCTGCCTTTGTTGGCTCATAGTCGCTGAGCGCCTCATCCACATCCTTTATCAGTGTGTTCAGGAGCGATATTATCCAACGGTCAATCTCCGGACGGTCCTTGATTGCAATCTGAGGCTGGCTGCCGTCGAATCCATCGACATTAGCGTAAAGCGCAAAGAATGAATATGTGTTGTAAAGCGTGCCGAAGAACTTGCGCTGAACCTCTGCCACGCCCTCTACGTCGAACTTGAGGTTATCCCAAGGCGCCGCATTTGTTATCATGTACCAGCGGACAGCGTCAGAACCGTACTTCTCGATAACCTCGAACGGATTCACGGCATTGCCAAGACGCTTAGACATCTTGCCGCCGTTCTTGTCGAGCACGAGTCCGTTTGAGATAACGTTCTTGAACGCCACATTGTCAAACAGCATGGAAGCGATGGCGTGAAGCGTGAAGAACCATCCACGAGTCTGGTCAACGCCCTCGTTTATGAAGTCGGCTGGGAATATCTTGCCGCTGTCGAGAGCCTCTTTGTTCTCGAATGGATAGTGAATCTGGGCGTAAGGCATCGCTCCCGAGTCGAACCACACGTCGATGAGGTCGGTCTCGCGCTTCATCGGTTTGCCTGTTGGCGACACAAGTATCACATTATCTATATATGGACGGTGAAGGTCGATGTTCTTTACAGAGTAATTCTCCTCTGAGAAATCGCCCACCTTGAAGTTCTTATAAGGATTCTCCTTCATGAATCCAGCCTTGACAGACTTCTCGATTTCCGCGATAAGTTCCTCAACAGAACCGATGCAGATTTCCTCGCCTGACTCCGAACGCCAGATTGGGAGCGGAGTGCCCCAGAAACGTGAACGCGAAAGGTTCCAGTCGTTGAGGTTCTCAAGCCACTTGCCGAAACGGCCAGTTCCTGTAGAAGCCGGCTTCCAGTTTATGGTCTTGTTCAGTTCTATCATGCGGTCCTTGCACGCTGTCGAGCGGATGAACCAGCTGTCGAGCGGATAGTAGAGCACAGGTTTGTCGGTACGCCAGCAGTGTGGGTAGTTGTGGACATGCTTCTCGATCTTGAACGCCAGTCCCTGCTGCTTGAGCATGACACAGATGGACAAATCAAGGCTCTCGTCCTTGTCTGTCAGAGTGTCGTCGTAAGCGTTCTTAACGAAGCGGCCCTCGAATGGCTTGTACGCCTCAACATCGACATTGTTCTTAACAAACTCGTCGTCAAGCTCCTCGAGCAGATAATAGCGACCACGAAGATCGACTGTCGGACGAAGAGCGCCAGCCTTGTCAACCAGCTGAAGCGGAGGAATAGAAGCCGCCTTAGCGACACGAGCGTCGTCCGCACCGAAAGTAGGAGCGATGTGCACGATACCAGTACCGTCCTCTGTTGTAACGTAGTCGCCAGGTATCACACGGAAGGCGTCGCCCTCAACCTTGAAGAAAGGTATCAGCTGCTCATAGCGCAGACCAACGAGGTCGGCTCCTGTGCATTCGCCCAGAAGTGTGTAGGCTGGGAGTTTCTGACCGTCGCCGAAATGGGCAGACACGAGGTCCGACGCCAAAACGTAAACAGCAGGAACTTTGTTATAAGGATTCTCCGAAGAGACAATCGAGTACTTGATCTTAGGTCCGACACACAGCGCTGTGTTCGAAGTCAGAGTCCATGGGGTTGTCGTCCAAGCCAACGCATAGGCTGTTCCCTCCGCGATAGCCTTCTTCAGCACATCAGGCACAGAGGCAGGAATATCCTCGCCAGTCAGCTTGAACTGCGAAGTGACAGTCGTGTCCTTCACGTCGCGGTAGCATCCAGGCTGGTTCAGCTCGTGGCTGCTCAGTCCGGTTCCTGCCGCAGGAGAATATGGCTGGATTGTGTAACCCTTGTACAGCAGTCCCTTGTCGAACAGCTGCTTAAGAAGCCACCACAACGTCTCAATATACTTGTTCTCGTAAGTGACGTAAGGGTGCTCTGTGTCCACCCAGTAGCCCATCTCGTGAGTCAGTTTGGTCCACTCCTTTGTGAACTTCATGACGTCGCGGCGGCAAGTCGCGTTGTACTCCTCGACAGTTATCTTCTTGCCGATGTCTTCCTTGGTGATGCCAAGAGTCTTCTCCACTCCGAGCTCGACAGGCAGTCCGTGAGTGTCCCATCCCGCCTTACGATTGACCTGGAAGCCCTTCATTGTCTTATAACGACAGATAATATCCTTAATTGTACGAGCCAAAACGTGGTGAATGCCAGGCATTCCGTTTGCTGAAGGCGGACCTTCATAGAAAATGAAAGACGGATGACCTTCTTTTTCCTCTATCGAACGATGGAACACGTCTTTTTTGTTCCAGTTGTCAAGCACTTCGCGGTTGACCTCAGTGAGGTCCAGCTTGCCGTACTCTTTGAATTTTTCTGCCATATGAAGTTTAAATTTTTCCTTTAGGAATAGTCTTTTTCAAGGATGCAAATATAGCACTCTAAGTTGAGATATTAAAATAGAAAAATCAATAAGGCGCATCATGGCAGCGGCAAGCGCAAAAAGTTGCAAGACACTGATTCACAGAGTGTGTTATAGAGTTATCTTTGCACTCGCGACACAACAACCGTTTTTCAGAAATAGACATGAAAGGATTAACAAGGCACCCGAGCGGACTGTATCTGCTGTTCACGGTAGAGATGTGGGAAAGGTTCTCGTATTACGGAATGAGGGCTCTGCTCATATTCTACCTGACCAAGAGTTTCGTGGACGGCGGATTGGGCATCGACGAGAAGAGCGCCAGCCTGATTTACGGCATCTTCACCGGACTTGTCTATTTCACGCCGATAATAGGCGGATGGCTCGCCGACCGATTCCTCGGACAGCGGCTGTCGATAGAGATAGGCGCGTTCACCATGATGCTCGGGCAGTTCTGTCTGGCCGCCGAACAAAGCACGACGACGCTGTTCGCCGGACTGACTCTGCTCATCATCGGCAACGGATTCTTCAAACCGAACATCTCCGTAATCGTCGGACAACTGTACGAGCCGCACGACAGAAGGATTGACTCCGCGTTCACCATATTCTACATGGGCATAAACATAGGCGCGCTGTTCGCTCCGCTCGTGACGGGATTCCTCGCCAAGAACTATTGCTACAGAGCCGGATTCATGGCTGCCGGCATAGGGTTGCTGCTCGGACTGATAACATACATGGCATTAGGCAACAGGCTGCTCGGCGACCATGGCAAACTAATCAAGAGCACCGGCTCCGCCGACGACGACAGCCGCAAGAACGCCCCTCTGACCAAAACGGAGAAAGACCGCACCGCCTCGATTTTCATCATAACATTCTTCGTGATATTCTTCTTCGCCGGATTCGAGCAGGCCGGCAGCTCGCTGTCGCTGTACGCCGACAAGTTCATCGACCGCTCCATTGGCTCGTGGGAGATGCCGGCGTCGTGGTTCCAGAGCATCAATCCGCTGTTCATCGTGCTGCTCGCGCCGCTGTTCTCGTGGCTATGGAAAAGCCTGAGCATGAGTGGCAAAGAGCCGTCGATAGTAATGAAGATGGGAAGCGGCATGGTGCTGCTCGGTGTCGGCTTCCTGTTCATGGTGGGGGCTGTGAGCGAACGTGGCGGCAGCGAGGATGCAGCCGTGAAGGCGAGCATCTGGTGGATTGTCCTGACATACCTGACACACACCATAGGCGAGCTGTGCCTTTCGCCTATCGGACTGAGCATGGTCAGCCGTCTGGCACCGGTCAAGCTGGCTTCGTTGCTGATGGGCGTGTGGCTGATGAGCAGTTTCTTCGCCAACATACTCGGCGGATGGGTGGCGTCGATGGTAGGCGATGTGGGCGCGCTGGAGATATTCGGCGGCATAGCCTGCGTCTGCATATTCTTAGGCGCGATAATGTTCGGCATCAACAAGAAGCTGACAAGCATGATGCACTTGGACGAAGTGTGATAGACAAAAAAACAAAAAAGGGGCGACACGAAAATGCTGCCCCGCTTCTTATTTATACACTTCAAAAAGTCTATCTCAATTTGTTGCCAGACAAGCCGAAATTCACACCGTCAGCCTCTATGTACACAAAGCCGTTAGACATAATCTTTTTAGCACCAGCCTTTTCCGCAATGGCACGCTCCGCAACGCCGGTTGTCGGCATCGCCTGAACATTCAGACTTCCCCACACATTAGCTCCGCTATAAGTTTCGACACTTCCAGCAGGCACATAAATTTTAGTCCCAGTGCTATATGTAATATCGCCATCACACGCAGGAGGGGTTGTCGCTTCGCAAGTTATGCTTTCAAGAGAGGTACAGTATTCAAACGCATCCTCCCCAATATTTGTTACAGAAGCAGGAATAGTAACACTCGTCAAGCCTGAACATCCCCAAAATGCACACTCTCCAATATTTGTTACAGTGTTTGGAATAGTAATGCTTGTCAAACCCGAACAGTTATAAAACGCATCTTCTCCAATGCTTGTCACAGAATTAGGGATTGTAACGCTTGTCAAATTTGAGCACCCATAAAAAGCTCCATCAATATTTGTCACAGTGCTTGGAATCTCAAAAGCCCCCGACACGCCAGAGAGAACTTGTGAAATGGCAGTCTTGTCCTTGCTATACAAAACACCGTTTTCGAAGACGAACGAGTCATTTTCCTTTGCCACATTTAATGTCTCAAGAGATGTACACTCGACAAACGCTCCACCTCCAATCATCGTCACAGAACTTGGAATATTTACATTCTTAAGAGACGTGCATCTTGCGAATGCTAAATCTCCAATATAAAAAACCGAATTAGGGATGCTAACGCTTTCCAGAGCTGTACAGCTCTCAAATGTACAAGGAGCTATTGCGATAAGAGTACTTGGAAGAACGACACTTGTGAGTGAGTAGCATTCATAAAAAGCTTCCGGACTTGTCCTAGTCACGCCTTCCTCTATCACT
>CAMHCZ010000055.1 GCA_946183755.1 uncultured bacterium
AGCATCTCATAGTAATAGGATCATATGCAAATGTATTAAGAATTTTGGTTGTAGCAAGCTGTTCTGGAGCTCCATTTACAGGAAAAGAGTAACGTCCCATCTTGTTAACCGCAAATCTTTCTATTGATGATTCTTTAGAAAAATCCACAGTAATATATTTCAGCGAGCCGTCATCATGTCTGGCTCCTTCATTGCAAGCTACAAACAGAGTAGCTAATAAAATTAATAGTAAGTTTTTCATAATTAAAAATATCACAGCAAATCATCTGGAGCAACAACTAATTGCTCGAGATTCATGCCTCGTTTTTTCATTGTGCTTTTAAACGGACTTATGAAGTAGCTTTTCAGTCGTTTAGGTTTGCAGAGTTCTATGTCGTATTGCGTCTTGTAGATGTCATACACAAGTTCTGAGCAGTAGTACTTGCCATTATCGAATTTGAACGATAGGTCATAAGGCTTTCCTATATACTTCTTGTATTTGATGTGCATGGGTTTATCCAAGACTCTTTTGACCTTATATCTGCCTCCTCGTCCTTGCTTTATCCATTTATCCAGCGGAGTCAATTTCACAACATTGTTTGCTTCGAGCACATATAGCTCGCCCTTCTTCTCAACCACGATTCCGCAATGTGACCATACCGACATGGTAGCAGCCTGTATCATAGGCGACTGGCGTGATTTGGATATTTGAAAGACTATGTCGCCTTCCTTTAATTCCGATTTGTCAGGATTGACAAAGGACATTATCGCTAAGCCAATAAGTACGGCTGCTATCAGTAATTTGTGTTTCATCTTTGTTGATGCGTAATTAAGAAATTAAAATGCTTTTTATTCTAATTTAGATTTTTTGCGCTTATAATGCTCTTTGCAACTATCGCAGATGACTTTCATTTTGTCAAACTTGATATGCCCTTTTGCATCCTGCATTATACAATTCTCATTAGGACAATGTCTCAATCCTCTTGTATGCAGGAATTCATGCATTATAATTTTATATGTCAATTGTTTATTACGTATTCGATAGGTTGAGACAATGCACTTCCCTCGGTGAGGGGCTAGACCTAAAATACCGTAATCCTTTGACCCGTGGAGCGGCAAAGAAATATCACTTTTAGTCACACCAATAAAAATATAATGCGGCTTTAATGGCATGTAGTCCACAACCCTGTCTGCTCTCAATCTTGTCTTAAAGTCATTAAGACATGTGGAAGGCAATATCTGAGGGGCTTCAATAATGAATTGATATTTGTTATCAGGGAAATTACTGTCGAGTAACTTTTTGAAGCTGTCCTTATAAGATGCGATTTCTTCATTTGTTACTCCATCATAAGGAATAAATACTATTGTCTCACATGCTGTGTCTGAAAAATCAGTAATTTCTGCTTTGCCACACCCTGTCAAAATAATAAGAAAGAATAATAAAATCTTGTTCATTAGTAACATCATTATGTCGTTTAGTATTAACTCCACGTAATGAAGCTGCCGTTTCCATTGCTTGTTTAATGCCTGCGCCATTTTTAAATGCATCATATCCGCCTTTATCAGCTCCCCATGAGCTGTTTGATTTTTCAAAATAGTTTCTTTTTATTGGCTACAAATCCTAATATCCCATTGAGGACTAATATTGCTCCGAATGCGATAACGTAGATTATTAGATTGACCATAGCATAGCTGGTGTTGTAAATCTCAGCTATGTGTATCAAGTCGTTTTTGCATAACTCGAAAGCATAATTGTAATCAATAGTTCCCGTTGGGAAATAGTGTGTGCAGCATTGTTTGAATAAGTACACATAAACACCGATGTATATGATGGACAAGATGATTCGCATTATGCTATATCGGGTGTTTTTCTGTGTGAAGTTTCGGAATGTCCCTATCATAATCGGCACAGCTGAGAGTATGCACACAATCGGCACTATTATTAAACATAGTATCACGCTTATTTCTACATAGGAAAGATTGAATGCTGCTCCGAGCATCGCCAACAGTTGACATAGTATTGCGAATATTATCTGTTCCATATTAGTGTCAAAGCTTTTAGTTTGTTCATAATTTCTTATTTTATGAATCGCATGATCAGTTTGAACACTGGGTACAACAGAACTTGCACCAAAATCCATACGAACAATTTTTCCTCCATCGCGCCGGGTATGTGTATGTCGAACACCAACAGTAATACAACTATCACGCATGGAATGCAGAAAATCGCTAAAAGCAATGTGGTCAATTTATCTTTCATAATAACAGATTAATGTGTAAGGGTGTAACAAATTGATTTTTTCTAACTCATAGAATAATTCTTCATGAATTGTAATAGAACAAGGTCCTATTTTAAATCGCGTTTTCGAAGGCTGTTTCCATGTGTATTCACAAATGGCGATGTAACATGGTTTGCCGTTGATTTCCCCCTCTTTCAAGTAGCAATAATTCAGCAATACGGCTGCGTTCTTTTCTTTCGAATCATACGCATAGTCAGAATTTCCGTTCCACGCCATTTTGCCCAGTCTGTTGCTGTTGAAACGTTTCATTATCTTGGGTGAGAGCCAATTGTTGCTATGCAGATAAACTGTGTCATTCTTCGTCAGCATTTTGAAGTTTGCATAAGCCGCGTCCGGACAATACAAGTTTCCGACAGTCCATAATCCTGCGTGTAATGTCATAATGCTGATTTTTTCATACAGGTTTATATTTTCATGATGTCTGATTTTCTCGACTGTCTTGTATTGTAAGACGCATAAATATGCCAATCCATTAAGTGTTAAAACACTTGTGATTGCTATCAAGGCGATTAAGCACCGCCGGATTGTTTTGTGTCTAAATATTCTTGAGCCCATTTATTTAAGGTTTCCATAGCTTGTTTGCTGTTTCTCTTTCTCTTTCTTGTGCCGGTCTGCTTGTAATTCCTCGGTGTCGTCGTCTCTGTATTCTCCGAATCTTGTTATGTGCATTCCGTTCATCATGTTTTCCAATTCTTTAGCGTCGAAGAATTCTTCGAAATCGCTTGGGTCGAAACTTCTTGTTCTCATGTCTTTTATGTGCTTTGTGTTTATTGATTTCGTTGCAATTTTACATTGATAAATCCGTCTGTTCAAACATTTCGGGCTCCGTTGTATGAACACCTCGATTTTATGTACGAAATGCATCTCCGCAGTCTGTGGCATGGACAAAAAGAAGGGCGTCCGTTTGTGTTCGGACGCCCTTTGCGGCTATGTTTTTGGTGTGTGTGCTTACTGCTTTCTCCACACGAGGAACGGTGTGACTCTCGTCTTCTTCCTCTTGCTTTCGCTTGTGCGCTTCGATGTGTCGCCTATGTCGTGCCGCGTGCCGTTGCTGTCGCGGTAGTAGCTGCATGCGTTGCCGCCGGTCATGTATATCGCGTCGGTGAATCCGTAGGTCTTCAGCGCGTTGGCGAAGTCCTCGAGCGTGGTTTTCTCCGTCGTCGCCACGTAGTATAGGCGCTCCTTGGTCTGCGCCTTGCCTTGGCTGTCGTATATCGTCATGCCGCTCTCGTCGGTTATGTCTTCTCTGGTCATGGCTAACGCGCGCCTTTCCACTTTGCCGTGCAGATGGAACTTGAGCGGCGTCCTGCCGTTGTACACCAAGATGAACTGCCTGAAGAAGTGTCCGCCTTGTTCCTTGGCGTAGTCCTTCACCGCCTCGCTCTTGGCTATGCCTATCACCTCGTTGCCGTTGGCTGAGGCGAAGTATCCGAGCCTCGACACGCCGGTCGAAGGCTTTTCCTCGCCGTTCGCCACGAGGCTGCCGATGTATGTCTTGTCGGCTGTCCAGTCGGCCGATGCGCTGTAGAGATAGACGTTCCTGTCGCTCAGGCTCGGCTCTCGGAACTCGATGCTCGCCTTCAGTCCTTTCAGCTCGTACATGTTCATTCTTATGCCGGCGGCGGTGTCGGTCGTCATCGCCACTTCCGGAGTCTCGTCCACGGCGGGCGCTTTCAGCTTCTCGATGTTCTCCTTGGGCGTCGCCGAGCCCGTGATGCCCGGTCCGAAGAACTTGTGGTAAACGGCGTAGGCGGCAGCCAGAGCGACTATGAGCGCGGCGGCTGTGAGGACGGTTTTCGTCAGCGACTTTTTCCTGCCGCCGTTGTCGGCGCCCTCGCCGTCGTTCTCGATGAAGAACAGCGGTTCCTCGTCGGTCGGGTTCGTGAGCATGGTGCGGTTGTCGGCGGTGGAGATTTGCTCCTCGCCGTTGTCTATTATTATCACATCGTCTTTCTTATATCTGTCATTCATCATCATTACCTCCTTGTTTCTTGTTTTTCAAGTTCATCCTTCACTTCCTTCAGAGCCTCTCTGGACGCGCTAATCGTCCATTTGTCCATCATCTTGTGGCCCGACAGCAGCAGCTGTTTTTCCGTCAGGTTTATCATGCAGATATAGTCCTTGTTGACAAGCACGCTTCTGCCTATCCTCACGAACTTGTTGTCTTTGCTTGTGGCTTTTATCTTTTCCTCGAAGTAGTGCAGCTGTATCGTCATAGTCTGCTTCACGCCGTTGTACATGCAGACCTCCGAGTAGTTGCCGTCGGATTTCACATAGACGATGTCGTCCAGGTTTATCCTCATCAGCTGGTTAGCCAGTCCGAATACTAATTTTTCCATCTGTTCACTTTGTCTTTGCGCGTTTTGCTTTTACGGCGCAATTATACATTTTTCTTTTCACACTCAAACCATTTTCGTTTGTTTTGTGTGAAAACGTATATGTTAGGCGCTTCGGCTCCGTTTGGTTGGTGCACTTTGGTGCTTCGGCACTTCGGCTACGCTCAGTGACCGAAGCTCATTGACTAATCTTCAGAAAGCCGCTTCGCGAGAAATCAAACAAACAACAAATCAAACAGAATATTCTATTTGAACAATTTGATTCTGTTTTGATGGATTTCTGTCCGCAGGACACTAATTTGCATCCTGTATTTCTGCTGTCGCTTAGTTGGTGCACTTTGGCGCTTCGGCTCCGCTCAGCGACCGGCGTGGTTCGGTCCCTGAGCGTAGTCGAAGGGAGCGCAGTCGAAATGAGCGGACTTCTATATCTTCTTGTGCTATTTCTTTTTGCTTTTATTGATACTTTAACTCCCATTTCTTATATTTGTTAAGTTTTGAATTATAATTTTCAATGATGAAAGCAGATAAAATCATAGCTTTGGCTGCCGTCGTGGGGAGGGCGGCAATGACGTCGTGCGGAAAGAAATCGGCCGACGGAGCGCAGTCCGATTCGATAATCGTGGCAGAGACCGACAGCGTGGCGGAGGTTGACCTCAGCGTGCCTGTGGTTATGGACACCATCGCGCTCAAATATTCGTGCGACGACGGACGTTTCCTCGTCGATGTGAAGGTGCAGTATCCGCTCACCGGTCCCGACGTGCTCGTGGATTCGCTCCGCGCGTACATAGCCCAGGAGCTTGGCGCAAGCAATAAAAAGGTGGATTTGCGTGACGGCGACGCAGTGGTGCGTGTTTACTACGACTCGCTGCTGACAAACATGAAGGCGGAGTACGACGATATGCGCGAGGAACTGGGCGGCGAGGACGACGGATTCTTCTCCATGTCGGACGAACGCACCATAGCCAAAAGTTACGAGACCGAGAAGATAATCACGATAGAGGATTGCGGCAGCGTCTATGCCGGCGGCGCGCATCCGTTGTCTTTCGCTGGTGCGGCTTCGTTCGACCGCAGAACCGGCAAGCGCCTTGGCACATGGATTTTCAAGAACCTGAAGTCCAAGGAGCTGCGCAACGAGATATTGCGAGGACTCAGGGAGTATTTCGAAGTGAAGAAAAACGAGGAACTGGCGGACATACTGCTCGGCGTCGATTACCGCAACATCCCGATGCCGTCAACGGATCCGTACTTCCTGAAGGATGGTCTGGTGTTCATCTATGGGCAGTATGAGATAGCGCCGTACGCGTGCGGAATGCCGCAGTTCACGATTCCTTATTCACGTCTGGAGCCGCTGCTCAAGGAAGAAGTTCTGGAGCTTGTAAAATAGGATTCAAATGAGAATGAAAACACAGATTATAGCAGGACTGGCTTGCGCATTGATGCTCGGCTCGTGCGGCAAAGGCAAGAGCGACGGAGCGGCACAAGCGGCTTCGGACAGCGACTCGGCTGTGGTTGAGACAACGGTCGAAAAAACGATAGACACAGTCATCGTTGACCGCATAAAAGACGACTATACCGACAAACAGCGCAATGTTCACATCAAATTGGTCATAGATTTTCCAGTCAACGGTCCGCAACCGCTTCTCGACTCCATCCGCACATACATAAGCGAGAGCCTGAGCGGAAATTACAAGGGCGACCTGGCTGACGGACGCTCGATGCTGAAGTTCTACCACGACTTCATAAACAAGTCTGCCGACGAGTGTCTGAACGATATGCGCGAGAATTTCAAGGATGACGAGAACGCTCCGACTCCGGCTTTCGGACAGACTTTCGTGGCTAAGAAAGTGTATGAGAGCGACAATGTGGTGACTTACAGTTTCTACAACGAATATTACTGCGGAGGCATGTACGGCGCATTGGACCGCTGTTATGACCTCTCGTTCTTCAAGCCAAGCGGACGTTTCGTCACGGTGGAGACGTTGTTTGTTAATCCTGATTCGCCACAGCTGCACAGCCTGATAGGCCGCAGATACAAGGCTGAGTGCGAGAAGGACGGAATTAACTTCGAGGACGCGGCAGAGATTCATGACTTTTCTCGAGTGCCGTTCCCTATGAGTGCGCCTTATGTGACTAAGGATGGCATCGCGTTCAGCTACGGCAAGTATGACCTTAACGGCGCTTTCGTGACATTCACCATAAAGGCGGATGAACTGTCTAAGTTCATGACCAACGAGGCAAAAGCCATATTCGAATAACCTTTTATTTCAATAGCTTATGTTTACACAAAACGAAGGACTTTACATCGCCCACGGCTCCAAAGGACCGATCAGCATCATGGGCAAGATGGCGAACAGGCACGGACTGATAGCCGGCGCCACAGGTACAGGAAAGACCGTAACGCTGCAAGTGCTGGCGGAGAGCTTCTGCCAAGCCGGTGTGCCATGTTTCATGGCAGACATGAAAGGCGACCTCTCTGGAATAAGCCAGGCAGGCAAGACATCGTCGTTCTTCGAGAAGCGCCAGGCGGAGTTCGGCATCGAGAATCCGCAGTTCCAGGCGTGTCCGGTGCGTTTCTTCGATGTATTCGGCGAGCAGGGACATCCGATGCGCTCCACAGTCAGCGACATGGGTCCGCAACTGCTGTCGCGCTTGCTGGACCTCAACGAGACGCAGAGCGGCATCCTGAATATCGTCTTCCGCATAGCCGACGACAAGGGCCTCCTGCTCATCGACATGAAGGACCTGCGCTCAATGCTCGACTATGTGGCTAAGAACGCCTCGCAGTTCACGTCGCAGTACGGCAACATAACAGCGCCAAGCGTTGGAGCCATACAGCGTGCGTTGCTCGCATTAGAGAACCAGGGCGCCGACAAGTTCTTCGGCGAGCCTGCGTTTGACATAAGCGACCTTTTGGCTACGGAGGGCGGCAAGGGCATCATGAACGTGCTCGCAGCCGACCGACTCATGCTCCAGCCTAAGCTTTACTCCACATTCCTGCTCTGGCTCATGTCCGAGCTGTATTCTCGTCTGCCTGAGGTTGGCGACTTGGAGTACCCTAAGCTGGTGTTCTTCTTCGATGAGGCTCACATGCTATTCGACGGCACTTCCAAGGCGCTTGTCGATAAGATAGAGCAGGTGATTCGACTGATACGAAGCAAGGGCGTCGGCATATACTTCGTGACACAGAACCCGACCGATATACCGGATGTGATACTCGGACAGCTCGGAAACCGTGTGCAGCACGCTCTGCGCGCGTTCACGCCTAAGGACCAGAAGGCCGTTCGTGCCGCTGCCGAGACGTTCCGCGCCAATCCCGACTTCAAGACCGAGGACGCCATACAGAACCTGGAGACAGGCGAGGCGCTCGTGTCGGTGCTCGACGAGAAGGGCGCGCCTACGGTGGTCGAGCGTGCGAGAATCCTGTTCCCTTTGAGCCAGATAGGCGCTATCTCGCCAGGGCAGCGCGATGAGGCTATGCGCCGTTCGGCTCTCTACGGCAAGTACGACAAGACCGTTGACCGCGAGAGCGCTTTCGAGGTGCTTCTGGCGGAGTCGGAGGCGGCTGAGCAGCAGGCTGCGGCGGAGAAAGAGCAGAAGGAGCAGGAGAAGGCGAGCGGCAAGAAAAAGTCGCTTCTCGGCAGGATTGGCAAGGCGCTGGTGACGGCTGTCACAGCCACCGTGGCAACGATTATCGGAACAAAGGTTTCCAACAGCATAACCGGCAAGAAGACCAAGACCACGAAGAAGGACATAGCCGGACGTGTGGCCAGGAACACGACATCGGCTGTCACACGCCAGATTACACGCGACATCCTCGGCAATCTGATAAGATAAAGCCTGATATAAAGCAAAAGAAAAGCCCGAATTGAAAAATTCGGGCTTTTTTATTGTCGTTTCGTTTGCGTCTTACCATCCGAACGCCTCAGTGTCGGACATCCATTGGCCTTGTGCCTTCAGCACCTGCTCCACGACGTCTCTGGCGCAGCCTCGGCCGCCTTCACGGTCCGATATGTAAACCGAGATAGCCTTGATTTCCGGCACGGCGTCGGCAGGGCAGACAGGGAATCCCACCGCCTTCATGCACTCGTAGTCTGGTATGTCATCGCCCATGTACATGATTTCCTCCAGCTTCAGGTTGTACTTCTCGGCGAATTCATTGAGCTTGCCGATTTTGTTTTTCGCGCCCATGTATATCTCATGGAAGCCCAGTCCGCGGAATCGCGCTTCTATGGCGTCGGTCTTGCCGCCGGTCAGTATGGCGAGAGGGTAGTTCCTTATGGATGCCTGGTGCAGTGCGTATCCGTCCTTTGTGTTTATCACTCTCATAGGCTCGCCGCCGGGGTAGAGCGGAATGTGCGATGTTGACAGCACTCCGTCCACGTCGAATACGAACGCCTTGACGTCTTTAAGTCTCTCCTTGATGTTCTTTTCCTGTTTCATTATGGTATGTTGTTATTTTTCTTCGGTTATTATGCCGCTGGCAATGTCCTTGTACAGTTTCTGGTATGCAGGATAGGCTTCGAGCGCCTTTATGTGCTTGTCCATCACGCTGTGGTCGTTTCTCGCTGCCGGACCGGTCTGCGCGTCCTTTGCTGTCAGGTGGTGGAGCTTCTCTACGGTCTCCTCCAGCAGCGGCAGCATCAGCTTGAAGTCCAGCCCTTTGTCAGCCATCAGCTTTTCGGCTATGCGGCACATGTAGTTGCTGTAGTTGCAGCAGAACACGGCTCCCAGGTGCAGCGTCATTCTCTGTGCCGAGTCGCATGGCTGCACGTTGTCGCTCAGCGTTTCAGCTAATCCGCTGATTTGTCGTGCCGTCTCCTCGTCGCATCCTTCCACGAACACCGGTATCTTCCTGAAATCCACTTTCTTGCTTTTGCTGAATGTCTGCATCGGGTACATCACGCCGTAGCTTTTCTTCTTGCCTCGGAATATGTCCATGCTCACGCTTCCTGCCGTGTGCAGATGCACTCCGTCGTGCGTCGCGGTATTGCTTATCACGCCCTCGAGCGCATCGTCTTTCAGCGAGTATATGTAGAAGTCCGCTCCGTCTTTTATGCCGGCGGCGTCGGTGGTGTAGTCCGCTCCAATCCGCTCAGCCAGCGTTTTGGCGGACTCTTCCGTTCTGCTGTAAACCTGCATTACCCTGATGCCTCTCTTGTGCAGAGCCAGTCCGAGCTGCGTGGCCAAGTTTCCTGCGCCTATCAGTGTGACGGTCATCGGTCAGAACTTCTCGTTGTGGAACTTGTCGTAAGCCAGCTTGTCGTATTCGTACGGCTTTCTGTCCTGGTCCTTGTATCCTATGGCTATGATGTTCAGCACCATGTACTTTTCAGGTATGCCGAGTATTCGTCTCACATTGTCCTCGCAGCTGTTGCCGTCCTTGTCCTTTCTGCCTTTGCACTGCACCCAGCATGAGCCCAGTCCGAGATCAGCCGCCTCGAGTTGTATGATGATGGAAGCTATGGAAGCGTCCTCCACGCAGGTGTCGCAAATCGTAGTGTCGGCAGCCACGACTATGGCGAGCGGCGCTCCGCTCACGAGTTCCGCGCCCGATTCCTTGGATGTGGAAAGTGCCTGCAGTGTGGCTTTGTCCTCCACCACGATGAACTCCCATTCGTTGCATCTCTTGCCGGCTGGCGACATCAGCGCCGCCTTCTTTATCGCCTCTATTTTCTCAGCCTCCACAGGTTGCTCCTTGAACTTTCTGTAGCTTCTTCTGTTTCTCAGTAATTCTAAAAAATCCATACGTTTTATGCTTGTTTTATCTCTTGTCAAAGATAGTCAAAAAAGAGCCAAGCGGATTTATAAATTGTAATATACTTTGTGTATATTTGTCTTATGCCTAACGCAGGCGTGTAAAAGTTTTCAGGTCATGGAATATATAATTTCGATAAGCAGTAACGAGCAGGCGGAAAAGAACATCGCTCTGACGAAGGAAATTCTCGAGAAGGAATTCGCCAATGTGAAATTCGCCTCTGTCATTAATACCAAACCAGTGGGCGAGGGTTATCCGCAACG
>CAMHCZ010000056.1 GCA_946183755.1 uncultured bacterium
CACAGTCGGCTCAACAGATATTCTATACTGACTGTCGAAATCCATGTTCAGACTCGCTGAATTATATAACTCTATATCAGACTCTGTGTCTTTGTTCTGAACTTTAAGATCACATTCTGCCGGCGTCTGTACCACATAATTTCCTGTAGCTTCATTAAGTTTCGAGAATGTCACATGCTTAAGAATCTCCTCCTCGGTAGCCACGCTGATGACGTTGCTCGTGTTTATGCAATAAAGCTGCTGGTCTGTAGTCAAAACAACAGGAACATTAGGGTCAACCATGTTATTACCGCAAATGCTCTGACCAAGACGCTCATGGTAATTTGGCTCAGAATAACTTGAAGTAGAATACGGACTTATGTTGTCAAGCGCAAGTTTTCCGACACACATATAAACTGTCATGTTCCTTGTTGGAGTGACATCATTGGCTGTTGAGTCATAATATGACACTCCGTCCACAATCCAACGGCAGAAGCCATACTGATTGTATGTGTCGCTGCCTTCAGGATAACCTGTGTGTCCAGAAAGTCTGATATTCTCGCCATTCGCGACATTTATTGTTTGACCATCTGTATATTTCACGCCATAAGCCTGAACCCAGAAATAATCAGGATTTGCTGTTACTACATTACCATTCTTATATGTATCGAAGATTCTGACTGTTATCGTATATGCAGATGATTTTATTCTGAAACTAGCAGACTCCTTAGGCTGACCTGTTTTTATAGGTATAGAAAGCCCATCTGACAGAACTCTTCCTGAAGAAATAGGAGTTACTCTTGCATAATAGTCAGTCCCGGTAAGATATTCTGCCCCATCCACAATCGACGCGTAAACAGAGTGCGTTGTAGAAGACACGGTATCAGAAGACACCATATCATAATAAGTAATGTTACCTTCCACTCTCTTGCTATAAGTCACAACAGCAAACTGATAATCATCACTTATAGGTGCAACTGGGAATCCCCACTCCACAAGAGCTCCACTTGCTCCTGGCGTTACAGAAACAGCATCTACAGGAGGATAAGCATAATCCTGCGCATTCGCACAAACTGCAGACACAAGCACCGCTGTCGATGCCAACAAATATTTAACAATGTTTGTAATCCTTGTTTTCATAATCATCGCAGTTTTAGATAATTAATCACATCCTCCAGCCGAAAGATTTACGATAGAACCGTCAGACAATCTCACCTTCGCTCTCCAATCCTTATGTTCCGTGTTGTTTGTATTCGTTATCTTGAATTTACCCTTCAATTGAGAAGTGTTTGTATTCTCGTCGTCCACACATATATCATCGCCTGTAACCTTGAACAATGGAGTGTCGCCAAGATCCTTGTGCAAGAATTCTTTAGACCCCAATGTCTTGCACTTTCCGTTTGTATTGACAGAGGATCTAACAACAGCTCTTATCTTCTCATAACTGTTATACTCGGAAACAGACATGTTCAACTCAATAGCATCGCCAACCGACTGCACCTGTATAGGAGTTGAGTTGATAGACACCCACTTCTCGCCATTATAACCTTCAAAATAGAATCCGAAGTCCTTAAGCGCCGCTTCTATTTCTGCCTTTTGAGATGGGTCTATTTCTATCGTTGAAATCATTGTGACCATACCTGCGCTACAAGCCGTCTGTATTGACGAATTGGAGAGGTCTATTGTAAGAGCGTACTGAGAGAATGGGCGGAACTCGATGTCGTCAACGGCAAAGTCGTTTCCGTTCGGATCTGTATCAAAGTTTCTCAACACAAGATAAACGTGATCCTGATCTCCAAGTGTGAAGTGAGTCTTCATTTTCTCCCAACGTGCAGGAGTTGTCACATCACCTTCATAGTCGAAATAAGGAGTCAATCCACTTGCAACAGTCGACAGCGCCAATTCCTTCCATCCCTCTCTGTTGACGTAAGGAATCTCAAGTTGCGCGTTATAATACTCTGTCACAGTCTCTGTCGTATGTTCCGTATAACAGCAATCATTCCAGCGTCCATACCGACGACATCCTACACACTTGTCTACTGGTTTGGTTTCAGTTTTCTCATATATGTAGAAAATCTCATGAGAATAAGTTGATTTCACTTCCTGCCAATCAGAAGTTCTATAAGCCACAGTTCCAGGAGTTTCCACTAAATAAGCATATAACTTTGTTCCATCGCCATAATCTTTCAACAACTGCACATCACTCCTCATAACCTCTATTGCCGGCCATGTACTATAGTCCATTTCTGTCGGCGACCAACTATTTATAGGGTTTGGATCTATTGTCAAATCCGACAATTTGTAACGGTCTTCCTCATTTGTCGGCTCGCAAGTGTAATCCTTACATCCTGATTTATAAGCAGGACAAGATGCAGGACCGTAAGCTGGACGCCCATATTTCTTATTGTTTCCATCTAAAAGATTACATGACTGCTTGTATGACAATCGCCACTTAGCTCCATTTTTGGCTACAAAATAATACAAATACGTTGCTCCTTCTGGATTATAATCACCGCTTGTCCAATAACTTGACATCGCATACACTGGACGTCTAACACCATCTTCATCCACCACATAGTAATTTGTGGTCACACCACCAAGATCAGTCATGGCACCTCTTCTAAACATCTCAGTACCTTGATACGAACTACGGTTTGTATTCTTTATGGCTTCATAGAACACGCCACCGTCCTCAGAACAATAGTATTTGCCATTGTTTGGGCTATAGTATACAAGGTATCTGTGCATTTCAGGATTTGCTGTTGTTCCTGTCTCGTATATCCACATGTTGCTGTCGGCTCTCAATGTGCCGGCAGAGACAGCAGGGTCGCCACCTGGCTCGTAAGGCAGAACGGCGAGAAGCTCAGCAGAGCCGCCTTCAGAACTTGCGAACTTGTTTCCTGTCGTAAGTTTTCCCATGAACTGAGCCTTCTGATAATCGCTCATTTTGTTCATCGCTGCTTCCAATCCAAGGTTTGGGTTCTTTGTCCAAATCTCAAGCTGGAAATTAGGAGGGTTGTTATTACTATTGTGAATGAATGCTACCCATGCAGAGAACTCAAACTTCGCGTTCTTGCAAAGCTCTGTCACTGTACGCTCGAAGACTGAACCCGGACGCTGTGCGCCATCGGCCACGAACATACGTCCATCATAGTCTCCCGTATGGTCACGGAAATTGGCAAGCAACCAGCTTTTGTGAGCGTTAGGATATATAGAGCGCAAAAAGTCGATACTGTTTGTTATTGTACAGTCGAAGTAGTCGAACTGCCAGCCGGAAGAGTTGTTGTTTCCTGTTATACTCGAACTCCTTGCCAAATTATCCATTCCATAATATGTGTATGAAGCCTTTGCCAGAGGGCTAAGACCTGCTTCCTCGAAAGAACCCCAGACGCCCCATCCTTGTCCGAAAGTCTCAGTGAAGACAGGCTCTCCGTACATTACACCGTCGTCATCGTCATCATCAGCGAAAGCACTAAACGGCAAAGCCAACAATAGTATTGAAGCAAGCACAAACAACTTACTTACAACTAATTTACAAGAATTGTCAATCTTTCTCATAATCGGTTCTTTTATACACCAATACATTTCGGTAGCAAAAACGTTTCAAAGTTACGGAACAATCACCACACTAGACCATCACACAAGCATGTTTTAGAACATAACAACCCGCTTAAAAAGCCCGTTTTCGCATGTTTTACAACATAAAAACCACAAAATGCATATTTATTCAGAAATATTCACCACAGTTCCGTCAGAAAGAACAACCTTAGCCGCCCAGCGCTGAGCGTCCGAGTAATTTGTGTTTCTCACTGTAACAACAGACTTTTTGACTGCTGCATCCGGACATACATCAGACGCCTCCATCACAATGACAGGGACATCAGGTACAGACAAGTCGGACGGATTCACCATATCGGGAACATTCAAGCGGCAGCCTTCAATAGCCGAGAATATTGACGGATAAGCAACGGAACGCACCTGAGAATACTGCTTGTAGTCGTCAATAGCCACCACACAATTTATCGGATCAGCCACATCGTCAATCTTGACAGGAGTCTCATTGATGCGAGTCCACTCGCCGTCCTTGTATCCTTCGAAGAAGAATACGTATGATGGCAGCTCATCGTGGAAAGCCTCAAGTTCGGAAGCAGTAAGCTCACCAACTCTGTCGTATGGCTTGACAGAAATGCTTGAGCTAACCTCAATCTCGCCTGTGCTGCAATACCCCTCGACTTCCTTCAGTGCTTGCGACAAGCCCATTGTGATAGAATACTTGTCCACTGGGCTGAACTCTATGTCGTCAAGCACGAAGTCGTTGCCGGAAGAGTTGTCGTTGAAGTTACGTATGATGAGGTAAGCGTTGCTCTGGTTCGTGAGTTTGAACTGCAGATTTATCTTCTCCCAACGTCCAGCCGTGTTGCCATCGTCCTTGTATGTGAAGGTTGAGTTTAGAGAAGGCAGAATGTTATACGACTCATCTTCCCAATGAGGGGTTATTTTTTTATAATTATAGACAATAAAACCGTCACAATATGCAAAATTCAAATTTCCATTGCTTTCTAAATATGCATATTTACCAGTAACTATAATACCTCCACCTATTTTAACCTTACTATCTGTATTTTTAATATAACTACTATTTGAGCCAGCCTTAGTATAATCCGAGAAATCCGGATAATAATATGTCGTACCATTTATTTTGCACGAAGTCACATCTTTAAACTGATACCATACTCCGCCCTTTTGATAAGCGAAGTGGCGTCCATCGACATTATCCTTGTAAATACGGCAGCCGCTTTCTGTAGTCCAATGCGTAGATTCAGTGAATCTCGCAGGATTAAGATATTCGAATGACGCGTCACGAACGAAAGTGGAAGTTGTTCTTTTGGCATCCGCACCAGAGATTCCGCTTTTGTCATTATATGTCGCATTGTAATAACGTATGCCGTCGGAAGTACAGTAATATTTGCCGTCAGAGCCCTTGAACACCTTGTATCTGACTTCCTGGGCGTTGCTCTTGCCAGGATTTGTCGTCTCGTATATATATATGTCATCGTTAGCCGAGAGTGTCGCATGAGAATATGCCGGTGCACCAGAAATCACATGGTAACCCTTGGTCAGGAGCACTGCGCCGTTGGCTGATGTGAAACCATCCGACAAACCTTTGCAGAAAGTCGCTTGTTTTGCTGCCGTTTTGTATGTCGTCTTGAACTCATTCTCCTCAAACTTAGGATTCTTGCTCCACACCTCCATCTGCATCTGTGGCACTTCGTCCGACTTGTTGAAAGTGGCATGAGCATTTGCCACCCAAGCCGAGAAGTTGAAGTAAGTGTCGCGGCAAAGACCAACGACGTTGGTCTGATAAACAACGCCTGGCTCCTGCTTTCCGTCCACAAAAAGCATTCGTCCGTCCACATCGCCTGGAGTATGATCCTCCAGTCCTGGCACTACCCACTCGTCGAAATCGTCACTGTAGGCTCTCAGCGCATTCGTGTTATTTATATATGTATATGAGCCATACGCCCAAGCGCTTGTTCCGTTATAGCTTGTATAACCTGTTCCGATTGACGCATACGGACTTGCAACCGACTTGACTAAGAAATCATTCGGCGTTGCTGTTCCAAAATCAACCTTAAATATAGATGTAGCCTGAGAAAATGACGACGTAGCGACAGAGAAACACAAAACGACTGCAGCGACGTGCTTATAATAATTTTTACACATTGTGGAAATATGAATCTTTATCATTTAATAAATACCTTTTCTGACTTGACTTCATTCGCAGAAACTACTCTGACGATGACTGAGCCTATTCCTGAATTCAACTGAATAGAAGCATTGTACACATCAGACAAGCTCTTGCTGACGATAAGGCGACCTGTCTCGTCATAAACAGCGACTTGAGACAATGGCTCTGTCTTAGCGGAAATCACCTTGATTGTATTATCTACTGCGAATATGTTTATAGCATCTTGACTTTCAGCCTTTTCGACTTCAGAGACCAAATCGAATCTAAATCCAGCCTTTTTCTTTCTGAATTCAATTTGCAGGTCGCCATCATTATAAAGCGTGGCTGGCAATGCGAACGACGACTCATTGCGGAGGTTCACTTCTTCGCCAGTGACAGTGTTCACAAGATAAACGTCAACAGAGTCAGGGAATGCATCAGCTCCTGTTATGTCAAGCTTCGCGTCTGGCTCGTTTGTGCTCGCCACTCGGTTGAAACCTATAGGCACAATCGCATTGGAGCGCACAGCCTTGAGGTCGCCTTTGTGCTGACCTTCTATGTAATAAATCTCCGTCGTTTCACGACCTTCGAAGAAAAGACGGTCTGGTGCAGAGTATTTTGCAAGATCCTCGTTGGAAGTTCCATCAGGCCACATTGTTATGGATATTGACGAGCCTTCGTTTTTCGAAGTCTTCTCGATGTTAAGTTTATATGGATATCCGCCATTCTCGCTTGAGCGCAGTTCATTGCCTCCGCCATCCGCAACGAAGTCTTCGTCAAGCTTCATTGTGATGTTGAACGCATCAACCAGCTCGTTGTTAACATCCACGACAAACGACTGGAACGGAGCGATAAGCACATCATTGTCGCCTCCGATTGTTCCCGAAGGCGCGTTCAACGAATAGAATGTGTTGTTTATGCCGTCCCACATTTTGATGTTAGGATCCATATACGCCTTGTTCCTATTGTAGAAAGTCTTTGGGTTCATGTGCGACATCACAGGATTTGGAATGATGTGCAAAGTGTCGTCCTCAGAACCTTTCTGAACAGAAATTCTGAGTTCGTTCTTGTTGCTTGGATTCTGAAGCTTCTCGAAAGAGAAACGATATGATTTGTCCTTGTCCTTGTTGAGTGCGTAAGCTTTCGAGAGTATCTTTCCGTTCAGCGGATTGAACTTGTATGAATACTGCACAAGTTCTCCATCGCCGTCCTCGCGTGGCAATGTGACGATAAGGTTATTTGAAGATATGTCGCCGTTCAAAGCCTTAGAGCTCGCCATTACAGCGAAACCGCTATTCTCGTCCAAAGACTCAACAAGCGAAGTGAACGACTGCGTCCAATCGCCGCGATATACATAACCAGTAGAGTTAGGCGAAGTGCAGTTAAACTTCTTCATGTAAATGTTCGGATAGCCGTAGTAGTAGAAATCAGCCGAACGCATTTCCTGAAGCGGAGATGAGAGCGCATACCACTTGTCGCGCACCATAGCCACCGACACATAAGCTCTTTCGTAAGTCAGGTGCTGCAAACCAACGACACCAGCGCCAGGTCTGAAGTTTATCGTATTACAAACAGCGCCATCTAATTCGCTTATGATTGGGTAACGGTCGGCACCAGCACCGATTGCGTTTATGAATGCGTCGGTACATGCGCCAGGAACGCCGTTAGTCCAGTTGCCGCGCTTGTTCCAGCTTCTGTCCACAGCGCCAGTCCATTCGGTTGTACGTGCCGTATAGTCAAGGGAAATCATTCTTGGGTCCTCGCCCACGCCGCATGAGTTCTCGACGAACACCATCGCCTCGATAGCAGGAGCCGATGTCGTGCCTAATGCAAGCTTGACTGTGTTGTAGCTTGATGACTCGACAAGGTTGTTGAGATATTTAGGCGAGAAATTCCAGCTGTATGAAACCGGGTCTGACGCTGTTGGTGAAACAGGCGACACAGCCGTGATTTCAAGTCGGCCGTCCTCTGTCACACAACCAGCCAGCAAAGACGTCACATCAAGTGGCGCACCTTCGCGACTCTCAACAAGGATAGGAGTCAAGTCAGCAGAAATACACTCCTCCGATGGGTCCTCGCCTGCGACTGAGACATGGGCTGTAATCGTAGCTCTGCGTCCAGCAGTCACTGGGCTCATGAGCTTCAGCACCGGACCTCTGAACTTAGTCACATCATCCAATTCCTCGACACCTGTACCAGTAGGCATGAAGCCAGTTCCCTTGGTCACAGTCCAAACGACATTCATATTATTGGCATCAGGCAAACCGGAAATCGTGTACTCAGCCACCGAACCGCCACAGACAAGTTTAGGTCCTTCGATTGCCTCTGGGGTGAACGACTCAAGCACGCGAACCTCGACAGAATTCTCATTCGAGCCGCCGCCTGTGCGACAAGACTCCGATTCTGCCTCAAGCAGCGTAGCTTTGGCATAGGACGTCACGTTAGACAATGTGAATGATGTAGTAGCCGATGACAGTCCGGAAAGCGGATGCTCAACATAGACCTTCACAGTCTTGGTCTTCGAGTTGTCGGAAGCCACCAAAGTATATTCAAAATATGTGTTTGTGTAGCCGCCTATCAGCGTTGAGTTGAATGTCTTGGCAGCATTGGCCTTCGAAAGCGAAGTCTGAGCATAGAAGCCGTCAGGAATATCGGCAGACAGTGTAATAGACGAAGGAATAGCGATGTCGTCAGGTATCGTAACGAACACGAGCGAGTCGTGATAACGGACCGACTGCTTAGACGCATCTATCCCGTTTATCGTCAGATTGCTGAACGACTGAGCATAAACAAAAGAAAGAGAAGAATTGAAAATTAATGCTAACGCACTAATATAAAAGGCTTTACAAAAACGCTTCATTTTCTTAAATTACATCAATTTTAATGTGCAAATTAAAGAATACGTCAAAAACCAATGTGTTAAATTAACATAATTTTATGTTGTACAACATAAATCTCGATTATTTCTTATCATTAAGAAAATCAACAAGTTTGTGCCAATCATACAAAAAATTGGGTGTGAAAAAATCTTTTTCGGCGAGCGACTCAATCTCTTCTGCAGAGAAAAATCTACCCTCTGTGACCTCTGCCCCATCCGGATAGAACGGTCCGTCATACATCAGACGATAGACATTGACCAGTTCATGCTCACGCGACGATTTCCATACATAAGTATATAAGAATTCAAGATTCTCGGCTTTGACACCAAGCTCCTCGGAACACTCACGACGCGCGGCATCATCACGCGACTCGCCATAATCAACATGACCGCCGACCGAAGTATCCCACTTGCCTGGCTGTATGTCCTTGTTCATGGAACGATGCTGCAGATAAACCTGCCCCTGCGCATTAAATATATGAATGTGGACAACCGGGTGCAGCAGAAAAGTACCAGAATGGCACTCTTTGCGAGTCGCCTTGCCTATGACATCGCCATTTTCGTTCACAATGGGAAATAGTTCTGAGTCCATAAGTAATGATTTTGTATATTTGCGACAAAAATAATAAAAAAGCAAAAAATGAAACTGAAAGCCACATGTTTTGCCATTGCTGCCACAGCAATATTCGCAAGCAACACGGCAAGCCAGACCTCGGACTTCGGATACGAAAGACTTCTGCATAAAGCCAAAGAAATGACAGCCAAGCGCGACGCCGCTCTCAAAGAAGCGGACAGCAATCTGGAGAAACTCTCTGCATATCAAAAGGAAAAGAGAGAGGCTCTGACCAAGCTTTTGGGCATAGACATAGAAGAGGCGCAGAAAAGAGAGCCGCTGGTATATATAGAAAGCAGGGTGAAGTCCGGAAAGTTCACAATATACAAACTGATAGTTGACGGAAGAATGAGCGTCAACTTCTATAAGCCAAACAGCAACGGAGGCGACAACACCTACCCTGCCGTTCTGTTGCTGCCAGGACACGAGCAAAGAGGCAAAGGCGCAAACACATACCAGATGACCGCGCTGATGCTCGCCGGCAACGGAATCGCAGTGCTCGTGCCAGACCCGATAAGCGAGGGAGAAAGAATGCAGATGATGAATCCCGACGGAACGACCAAGAACATGAAAGCAACAAGCGAGCACTCGCAGCTGCAAGCCGGCTCTGTGCTGACGGGAAACAACATCGTGAAGGAAGAGCTAAAGGAGAATTTAGCGCTATTCAACGTATTGTACTACAATAAAATAAGCGGCGTAAAGATAGACAAGAAGAACATCGGTGTGATGGGTAACTCGGGCGGTGGAGCGCAGGCCTCGTATCTCGGCGCTGTGGACAACAGAATAAAAGCCATCTGCTGCTGCTCGTGGTTTACGAGAAGAATAAACATGATGGAGAAATACGGCCCGGACGACCCATGCCAATGGATTCCTGGCGAGATTAAGAGCGAGCTTGAGATAAGCGACCTATATATAATAAACGCGCCAAGACCAACACTGATAATGAGCGGTTCGCTCGACTTCATCGACTTCGAGGGCGCCAAGGAAGGCGCAAATGAACTGAGGAAAATATACGCCACTCTCAAGGCGAAAAAGAACTTCAATTTCTTCTCGGAGAAAAGCGAGCATGGCATAACAGAGACAAAAAGAGAGAAAGCCACAATGTTCTTCAGGCAAGAGCTTGGCGTGAAGACGAAAGTCATAACCGAGGAGATGCTCGAGGCGATACCGATGGATGCAAGAAAACTGCAATGCTCGCCTACAGGACAGATGCTGACCTCGTTCCACACGTCAGAAGCATTGCCTAATAAATACATAAGACTCACAAGAGAGAACTACGGCGAGAAGACAGCCTTCAACAGACAGAGCGAGAAGATGAACAGGCTGATGATGAGGGGATTCCTCGGTATAGGGCTGCAAGGCAGAAAGGACACAAGCGCAGCGAAAGGCGTCATAACCGGCACGTCTGACTACA
>CAMHCZ010000057.1 GCA_946183755.1 uncultured bacterium
TGATGGCGGTAAGTATTTCTTTATGTATGCTTTTGTCAAGGAACAAGTATATGAATGGGGTGTTGTTTGGTAAGTGGAAATATTGAGTAAAGCTAATTCATAAAAATAAGTATCTTTGCAGAGATTAAACGCAAATTATATGAGGAAGAGCTTATTAGCATTAGTTATCTCAACGATATTCTCACTGACATGTGTTTACGGCCAGCACCTGCTTTATCTTAAGAGCGGCGACAATCTCAAGGGCGAGCTCATAGGCGGCAAGAAGGACACAGTCTATTTCAAGTTCATGAGCAACCGTCTCGCCTTGCCGATAAGCCAGGTGAACGCCATATACTTTGACGAATCGACAGCCCCAAAGGCTCTGGCCGACCCTTATGCCGACATGGACGCCAAACTCATAGGATATGTGACTGACGTGCATGTGCTTTCAGAGGTGGAGATGCCAGACGCAGGCACATCGGTTTACATAGTGAAAGAGGCTGACGTCAAGGGCTTCGACTACAAGCTGGTGGCGGACACATTCCAGGTAGTGAACATGTACAGAGACATGTACAACCTCTATGTGAACGGCGGAATGCAGGTACCTGACGAGCTGAAGGTCATGATGAAGGTTTACAACGTGGACACTGACGCGAAATTCGAGAGCGTCTGCCGCCGCACCAACAAGAACATCTCCCTGCTGAAGAACAACAAGAAAGCCATCAAGGCGGTGTGCGACAACGACGGAAAGTTCAGCATGCCTGTGGCTTCAGGCACATACTACATATTAATCGTCAGCAAGAACACCACCAGCGCCACTTCTGTCGAGGCTGGCGGAAGAGTGCACTGTGTGAAGGCGTCGGTGCAGCAGAACGAGGAATATGTGATACCTCCGGTTAAGTTCGAGGTCCAGGACTAAGACATTTTCATTAATTCATAATAAAACAGACTATCATGAAATTATTAGAAGGAAAGGTAGCATTGATAACAGGTGCTGCAAGAGGAATCGGCAAGGCCATTGCTCTTAAGTTTGCTCAGGAAGGTGCGAATATCGCTTTCACTGACCTTGTGCTCAACGACGACATGGCGGCTGGTTTGGAAGCCACAAGAAAAGAAGTTGAGGCTATCGGCGTGACATGCAAGGCTTATGCTGGAAATGCGGCCGACTTTGCAGAGACCGAGAAGGTTGTCAACCAGATAAAGGAGGACTTCGGCAAGATAGACATTCTTGTAAACAACGCCGGCATAACAAAGGACGGACTTATGCTCCGCATGAGCGAGGCTCAGTGGGACGCAGTGCTGAACGTGAACCTCAAGTCAGCGTTCAACTTCATCCACGCTTGCGCGCCTATCATGCTCCGTCAGCGTGGCGGCTCTATCATCAATATGTCGTCTGTAGTAGGTGTTCACGGCAACGCAGGCCAGTGCAACTACTCAGCGTCTAAGGCAGGTATGATCGGATTGGCTAAGTCTATCGCTCAGGAGCTCGGACCTAAGGGCGTTCGTGCTAACGCTGTGGCTCCAGGTTTCATCGAGACTGCTATGACAGCACAGCTCCCTGAGGAGACAAGAGCAGAGTGGATGAAGAAGATACCTCTGCGCCGCGGCGGCCAGGTTGAGGACATCGCTAACGTTTGTCTCTTCCTTGCGTCTGACATGTCAAGCTATGTCAGTGGTCAGGTTATTCAAATCGACGGCGGTATGAACATGTAATTGTTCATCACGAATAAAATCAGGCAAGGCTGGCTTCACGAAGCTGGCCTTTCTTTTTTATCTTTGTTGAACGCAAAAACTGGGTATATGGCAAAAATCGTAGGAGCAGGAGAGACCATCGTGGACTTGATATTCAAGAACGGCGAGCCGCAGAAGGCTGTGCCGGGCGGTTCGGTGTTCAATGCGCTCGTCTCTGCCAAGCACGCAGGAGCCGAAGTGCTGTTTGTCAGCGAGACAGGCAGGGACAAAGTGGGGCGCATCGTGCTCGACTTCCTCAAAGAGAACGGCATCTCCACCGACTACATATACCTCTACGACGAGGTCAACACACCTGTGTCCATGGCATTCCTCAACGACAAGAACGACGCCGAGTACGTGTTCTACAAGCCGCGGCCGCAGAGGCTGCCAGTCGAGCCGTTGCCGGTGTTGTCGGACGGTGACGCGCTGCTTTTCGGCTCATTTTATTCCCTCAGCGGCGACACTCGCTCGCGTCTGGTGCCGTTGCTCAGTCGGTCGGCGGAAGTCGATTGCGTGAGATATTACGACCCGAATTTCAGGAGCTCGCACCTCAAGGACCTCGATCGTTTGCTTCCGGTCATATTGGACAATATGCGTTCGGCTGACATCGTCAGAGGCTCGGACGAGGACTTCTGCAACATCTTCGGCTCGGACGAGTTCGCCGGGCTGTCGGCAGAGGAGTTCGTCAAAGCGCTGTACGAGAGGCATATCGGAGCGTTGTGCGGTAATTTCATCTGCACATGCGGCTCGCGAGGCGTGTGGCTATGCACGCCGGAGCAGGTGAAGTTCTATCCGTCGCGCGACATAACGACAGTGAGCACAATAGGCGCCGGCGACAGTTTCAACGCCGGGGTTCTCAGCGCTGTGGTCGGTCTCGGGTTGCGCAGAAGCGATCTGGAAGTGTTAAAACCGGAAATCTGGGACAAAATCATAACCGCCGGAGTCGATTTCTCGTCGGCAGTGTGTCAGACATACTCCAACTACGTCCCGGACAAATTCGTGTGGAATTTGTAAGAATAGCGGGAAGTTTTTTCGTAAAAACGCATTTTTCATGATTCTCCAAATCAGAAAATTGCGAAGACTCGGCACACGGCAATCAATAATCAAATCCTCGCAAAACACGGCTGAAAAATGGTCTGTTATTTGCTTTTGCGCGGTTCTTCGTAAAGTCGCCTAATTTTCCGTTTTGGAAAACATTTTGTTAAATAGTTTGTGTAACTTATTGATATACAATATCATTAACATAAATTAAGAAAACATTATATCATTACGTCTTGTTTATTTCGTGTTAATGTGTGTACTTTGCGTTGTACCTTTTGACAAGGGACAGTATCCACAAATACTGACATCTGCTTATTTAATTTGTAGTAACCTTTTCATTTAACAGCTATGATTCAAACAGTAGTAAAACGTGACGGACGTATAGTAGGCTTCAACGAGGAGAAAATCAGAGCCGCGATCCGTAAGGCGATGCTCAGCACCGAGGCTGGCGAGGACCAGGAGCTCTTGTGCCGCATAGCCGACCACATAACATACAACGGCAAGGAGCAGATGGGAGTGGAGGAAATCCAGGATATGGTGGAGCTCGAGCTGATGGGCAGTGAGCGCAAGGATGTCGCTAAGAAGTACATCGCGTACCGCGACCAGAGAAGCATCGCGCGTCGTTCGAAGACTCACAACATGTTCCTTGAAATCATAGAGACAAAGAGCAACGACATAACTCGCGAGAACGCGAACATGAACGCCGACACCCCTGCCGGCATGATGATGAAGTTCGCCAGCGAGACAACAAAGCCATTCGTCGATGACTACCTGCTGAGCCCAGAGGTGCGCGAGGCTGTCAGGAACAACTACTTGCACATACACGACAAGGATTATTACCCAACAAAGAGTTTGACTTGCGTGCAGCACCCTATGGACAAGATTCTGAAGAACGGTCTTGTGGCAGGCCACGGAGCCAGCCGTCCGGCTAAGAGAATCGAGACTGCGAGCATCATGGGCTGTATAAGCATGGAGACTGCGCAGAACGAGATGCACGGCGGTCAGGCTATCCCAGCGTTCGACTTCTACCTTGCTCCATATGTGCGCAAGAGCTATGTCGAGGAGATAAAGAAAGTGGAGGAGCTCACAGGCGAGGATTACAGCGACCTGTATGACGCAGAAATAGACGAGTACGAGAAGAAGAGCCTCGAGGGACTTTCCGGCAAGTCGAGAGTCAAGCAGTCGGCTATCAACCAGACTGTCGGCAGAGTGCACCAGTCGATGGAGGCATTCATCCACAACATGAACACGATACACTCGCGCGGCGGAAACCAGGTGGTGTTCTCTTCGATAAACTACGGAACAGACACAAGCGCCGAGGGACGCTGCATCATACGCGAGTTGCTGCTCAGCACATACGACGGTGTGGGCAACCAGGAGACAGCCATCTTCCCTATACAGATATGGAAGAAGAAGAGAGGCGTCAACTACCTGCCAACCGACAGGAACTACGACCTCTACAAGCTGGCTTGCAAGGTGACTGCGAGAAGATTCTTCCCTAACTTCGTGAATCTCGACGCATCATTCAACCAGCATGAGAAGTGGAGAATCGATGACCCAGAGCGCTACAAATACGAGGTTGCGACAATGGGATGCCGTACCAGAGTGTTCGAGAACCGCTTCGGCGAGAAGACATCCATCGGACGTGGAAACCTTTCGTTCACTACTATAAACATTGTCCGTCTGGCTCTTGAGTGCAGGGACATCGAGAATCAGGAAAACAGAATCAACAAGTTCTTCTCCGGACTCGACAACATACTTGAGATTGCAGCTAAGCAGCTCGACGAGCGCTTCAACTTCCAGAAGACAGCCTTGGCTAAGCAGTTCCCATTGCTCATGTCATCTCTGTGGGTGGGCAGCGAGAACCTCAAGCCAACCGACACGATAGAGAGCGTGATAAACCAGGGAACACTGGGAATCGGATTCATCGGACTTGCCGAGTGTCTGATAGCTCTCGTGGGCAAGCACCATGGCGAAAGCGAGGAGGCTCAGCAGCTTGGTCTGAGAATCATAACTTACATGAGAGACAGAGTCAACGACTTCTGCGAGCGCTACCACCACAACTACAGTGTGCTGGCAACTCCTGCCGAAGGATTGGCTGGACGATTCACCAAGAGAGACAGAAAGGACTTCGGCGTAGTGCCTGGAGTGACCGACAAGGACTATTACACAAACTCCAACCACGTGCCTGTTTACTACAAGTGCAGCGCTAAGCACAAGGCTGAAATCGAGGCGCCTTACCACGTGCTGACAAGAGGAGGACACATCTTCTATGTCGAGATTGACGGCGACGCCACACACAATCCAGAGGCGATAATGAACATCGTTGACCTTATAGACAAGTACGACATGGGATACGGCAGCGTGAACCACAACCGAAACAGATGTATGGACTGCGGATACGAGAACGCCGACCCTAACATGAAGACTTGTCCTAAGTGCGGAAGCTCGAACATCGACAAGCTGCAGAGAATCACCGGATACCTCGTCGGAACGACCGACAGATGGAACAACGGAAAACTGGCTGAGCTTAGAGACAGAGTAGTGCACACGATTGACACAGAGTCAAACAACCACGAATAAGTCATAAGACAAACAAACGACAAACAGGAAGAGCTGCGCTGACACAAGCGTGGCTCTTTTTCACGAATGAATATTTTATGGAAGACGAGAATATCATAAGAGTGATAAGCATCATGGACGACACGACGGTTGACGGGCCGGGATTCCGCACTGCAATCTACTGCGCCGGATGCACAAACGCGTGCCCAGGCTGCCACAACCCATCGACATGGGACCCGAACGCTGGCCGCGACATGACGGTGCAGGAGGTTTTCGACCACATCGTCGGCGATGAGTTCGCCAACGTGACATTCACCGGCGGCGACCCGTTCTTCCGTCCGCTCGGCTTCGCCAGATTAGCGGAAAAACTCAAGGCAGAGACAAACAAGAATATCTGGTGTTACACGGGATATTTATTTGAGAATCTTGTCAGGAACGAGAACGCCATGAAGCTGCTCAAGCACTTGGACGTGCTGGTGGACGGACCGTTCAGGCAGGAGCTCATGGACGAGGACTTGCTCTACAGAGGCAGCAGCAACCAGAGGCTCGTGGACGTGCAGAAATCGCTCGCGGCAGGCAAATACGTTGAGTTTGATTACAATCCCTACAAATTAAAATAGAGCGGCAAAGAAAGTTCGTAAAAAAGAAGTATTTTTGTGACTTCTATATAGAATTCAATGGACAAGCTATCGCAAATAAAGGAACCCGTCAAGGCAGAATTCGCTCGTTACGAAAAGATGTACGACGAGTCCTTTGCTACGACGAACCCTTTGCTCAAGCAGGTGTACTCGCGTGTCACCGAGCGCAAGGGCAAGCAGCTTCGTCCTATAATGCTTCTGCTGGCAGCCAAGGCTTGCGGCGAGGTCACAGAAGCGTCCTACTACTCAGCGCTGGTGCTTGAGCTTCTGCATAACACCACACTCATACACGACGACGTGGTCGATGAGGCTCAGATAAGACGCGGCCAGCAGTCCATCAACAAGGAATTCGGCAACAAGGTGGCGGTCCTTGCCGGCGACTATCTCTTAGCGCAGATTTTCTGGCTTGCCAACATGATAGGCGACCGCAAGATACTCAAGGCAGTGTCGGAACTCGGCAAAGAGCTCAGCGACGGCGAGATTCTCCAGCTGATGCACACGGGCGACCCTGACTTCGCTGTGCAGAGATACATCGAGGTGATAACCAAAAAGACTGCGGTGCTCTTCAGCACTTGCATGTACGCCGGCGCGGTGTCGTCGGGCAAGGTGGACGACAAGACCTGCGAGACGCTCAGAAGCTTCGGCAACGACCTCGGCATCTGCTTCCAGATGAAGGACGACATATTCGACTACAGCTATGCCAGCGAGCAGATAGGCAAGCCCGTAGGCAACGACATAAGAGAGAAAAAGATAACGCTTCCGCTGATTTATGCGTATGCTGCGGCTGATCAGGATGAGAAGGTCAAGATGGACGCAATGCTAAAGAGCGAGGACAATCTGAGCGAGGAGCAAGTGAGATGGGCTGTGGACCTCGTGAGAAGGCACAACGGAGTGGAGAAGACCGAGCAGAAGATGAAGGAGTATCAGGCGGCGGCGTTGGAGAAGATAGACGTGGTGAAAGGTGAGTGCAGGGACTCGTTGGTGGAGATGCTCAGATACGTCGCTGAGCGTGACAAATAAAGCAGTTCATGAAAACGAAATAAGAAAGCCGGACTTCCAGGAGTTCGGCTTTTGTTTTATTCGTAGTGGTGGATGAGGAATTCGTTGCCGTCGAAAGTGGCGTAGCTGAACTCGCGGAACCAGTCGCCGAGTATCACGACTCGGGAGCGTTCCATTGGCAAGTCAAGCAGTATGTGGCGATGGCCGAACAGGTAGAAGTCCACGTCGTGTTTTAAGGCGTGTTTTTTCGCGAATAAGACGAGCGGCTCCTTGTTCTCGCCCATGAAGCTGCAGTCTTCGTTGTCGTGCTTGTTACGGTTGCTTTTGCTCCATGCGTAGCCGAAGTTCAGCCCGATGTATGGCGGCAGCATCTTGAACAGGAATTGCAGCGCCTTGGAGTGGAATATTGATTGTATAATCCTCACTGACAGTTTGTTGTCGTTCAGTCCGTCGCCGTGAGCGAGGAAGAACCTTTTGCCGAGGATTTCAGTCTCCATGGGCTTGGTGTGCACGTTTATGCCCAGCTCGTCAGCCAAGTAGCCGAATGTCCACATGTCGTGGTTGCCGGTGAAGAAGTGTACCTCCACGCCCGAATCGGCTATCTCGGCTATTTTCCCGAGGAATCTGACGTGCCCTTTCGGCACTACGGTGCGGTATTCGAACCAGAAGTCGAACATGTCGCCCAGCAGGTATATAGCCGCCGCCTTGTCCTTGATGGAGTCGAGGAAGGAGACGAGCTTCCTTTCGTGCGCGCGAGGGTCGCCTATGGCTCTTGAGCCGAGGTGTGCGTCAGAAAGAAAATATACGAGCTTTTCCGCCATGGTATGTGTTTTTTTAGAGCAGTCCGAGTTCCAGTTTCGCTTCCTCCGACATCATGTCGCGGCTCCATTCCGGCTCGTACACCAGATTCACAGTCGCTTTTGTTATGCCGGTGATGCCTTCTATCTTCTGCTTCACGTCGTCGAGTATGAAATCGGCCATAGGGCACGAAGGCGCAGTGAATGTCATGTCTATTGTCACTTCCGAGCCTTCGAGGTCTATTTTGTAGATAAGTCCGAGGTCGTAGATGTTCACAGGGATTTCAGGGTCGTAAACGGTCTTGAGCGCCTCCACGATTCTCTCCTCGATTTCCTCCTTGCTCAGAGCCTCGTTGTTTATGTTGTCAGCCATTTTCGGTTATGTTTGTTTGGTTATTCTGCGATTTCTGCTGCGATTTTTTCCACAAGGTCCTCAAGCTCCTGGCATATTCCGAGTCGTCCGTTTATTATTGTGACCGAGTCGATGCGCGCCTTGATGCACACCTTCTCGTCGGGCAGTCGGTAGATGTCCTGGAAGAATGTGTATTTGATGCCGTCCTTCACGAGGTTGAGTCTTGAAGCGAACTTGTCGCCCGGCTTGAGCGAGTTCTTGTAGTCGATTGAGACACGCGCCACGACAGCGTCGATGCCTCTGTTGTGCAAGTCAGCGAAAGAGACGTTGTGCGCCTCCAGGAACTTGTGACGTGTATGCTCCAGATAGTGCTGGTAATTGGCGTTATTCACTATGCCCTGCAAGTCGCACTCATAGTCGCGGACTTCCATTATGTACTCAAATGCGTATTTTTTCATAAGTGCCACAAAGATAAGAAATAGGGAGGTAACAAGATTGACAAACAACGAGTTTTAATAATTACGGCTGGGCTATGCTGCTTGCTACGGTGTAGGCTGTGGTCCATGCCGCCTGCAGGTTGAATCCTCCTGTCAGCGCGTCTATGTCCAGGACCTCGCCGGCGAAGAACAGCCTTGGCACGGCTTTGGACTCGAGAGTCTTGTTGCTCACGGAGCCCAGTTCCACGCCGCCGCAAGTGACGAACTCTTCCTTATACTGCCCTCTGCCGCTGACGTGGTAATTGTCCGAGAGCAGCACTGTCAGCAGTTTGTTTATGTTCTTTCTGCCGAGTTCGGCGAATGTTCTTTCGTGCGCTATTCCGGCTCTGCCGACGATGTGCGCCCACAGTCTGTTGGTCAGGTTCTCGGGGTGGGCGGAGAGTATGTTTCTTGCGGCATAGCGTTTGGCGAGCGCCTCCAGTTCGTCGCGCATGGATTGTTCTGTGCGTCCGGTCCAGTTTATGGAGATGTCGCAGTTGTAATTCCTCTCGGCGAGCGTTCTGGCAGCGAACGACGAAAGCCTGAGCACGGCAGGTCCAGAGAATCCGAAGTGCGTTACGAGCAATGCGCCCTCGGCACGCAGTTTCGTCCCGTTTATCAGCACCGAAGCCCTCGGCACTGACGCACCCATGAGCGAAGTTAGGTCTTGGTCGTTGACCTTGAAGCTGAAAAGCGAAGGCACAGGCTCGGCAATCTTGTGTCCGAGCGTCCGCAGCGACTGCGTCAGCTGGCTTTTGCCCATGCCGCCCGTCGTCACCACAACACGGTCGAATGATTCAGCTGTGCCGTCGAGCGAGAATGTGCCGTCGTCGTGTCTCGTTATGCCGTTTATCCTGGTGTTGGTTATGATTCTCACGCCATGTCCGCGCAGTATGCCGAGCAGCGTGTTCACCACCTCGAAGGCGTCGTCGGACATGGGGAACACGCGGTTGTCGTCCTGGGTGTAGAGCCTTATGCCGTGGCTATCGAACCATGAGCATGCACTGTCGTGGTCGAAGACGTAGAAAAGCCCTTTGAGCAGCCGGTGTCCGCGCGGATAGACGTCGGCGAGCGATGCGACCTCGCTGAACGAGTTGGTTATGTTGCATCGTCCTCCGCCCGTGAGCGACAGTTTGTGCATAGGCTTGGCGCCTGCCTCGAAGATTGTGATGTCGCACTCGTCAGACATCTCCACTATGTTGGCGGCGCAGAAGCATCCTGCCGCCCCGGCTCCTATTATGGCGATTCTCTTTCTCTGTGGCATGGGTGCAAAGATAAGACGAACTATCCGAAAACGAATCTGAGCCTTGTGCGAAGTATCGCATGCGTCATTGCCCACGAAAGCAGCAGTGATACGGCAAAAACAGCAACAGGGGCGAGGATGACGTGTTCGTTCATGAACTCGGCGCCTATTGGCAGCGACACAAAGTCGAGTATCAGGATGTGGTGCAGTATGTATATGCCCATTGAGGATTTGTCGAGGTCGGTGATGATTTTCGAAGAAGCGATTGTTGGGAATCTTTTACAAAAACTGTCGGCGGCAGGGATTGCGGCTACTATAATCATGGCTGTGAGCAAGTGGTTAAATGTCGCCGCGCCTTTGGCATCGCCGCAGAACAGCCAGATGACGACAACTGCCGCAGAACCAGCAAGTACTGCAATTGCAGGAATCACAACAGACTTAATGTTGAATCTGGATTTGCCAAGAACCATTCCAAGATAGAAGAACGGAATATATCTGATGAACAAGTAAAGACAAAAGCATCTAATGTCAATGCCATGAGAGTTGACAAATTTTATAATTAGATGAGAAGCGACGAACAGCATTGCAAAGATGGCACAGTCTGCGACTTTTGAAGTCTTGCCCCAAAACCTGAATGTGAAATGAAAGAACATGAACTCGAGGAACAGCACAAGC
>CAMHCZ010000058.1 GCA_946183755.1 uncultured bacterium
CCAACGAGCTGGGTGTAGGCTTCAAGATTACCAGCGGTCCCGTGCTCGACAAGCCCGGCGACCTGGCAGGCATCCTGACATCGCTGGAGAAGAACGACGTGCTGTTCATCGACGAGATTCACCGATTGTCGCCCGTTGTCGAGGAATATCTCTACTCGGCGATGGAGGACTACCGCATAGACATCATGATAGACAAAGGCCCGTCGGCACGCTCCATACAGATAGACCTGAACCCGTTCACACTCATAGGAGCGACCACACGCAGCGGACTGCTGACATCGCCGCTCAGAGCCAGATTCGGCATCAACTGCCATTTGGAATACTACGACGAGGACGTGCTCGCCAAGATAGTCGCACGTTCGGCACAATTGCTGGAGATAGACTGCGACACTGAAGCCGCGTGCGAGATCGCCAGCCGCAGCCGAGGCACGCCGCGTATCGCCAACGCACTGCTGCGCCGTGTTAGAGACTTCGCCCAAGTAAAGGGAACGGGCAGGATAGACACCGAAATCGCCAACTACGCCCTTGAGGCACTGAACATAGACAAGTTCGGACTGGACGAGATAGACAACAAGATTCTGCTGACAATCATAGACAAGTTTAACGGCGGACCTGTGGGACTGACGACCATCGCCACAGCCTTAGGCGAGGATGCCGGCACGGTGGAGGACGTATACGAGCCGTTCCTCATAAAAGAAGGTTTCCTGAAGAGGACACCACGAGGACGCGAGGTCACGCTTTTGGCCTACGAGCATTTGCGTAGAACGCCACACACAAAGCAACAGACATTATTCTAAAAAAGAAAAGGATAGCTTTTGGGCTATCCTTTTATTATTGTAGTTAATTGCAGATTGTTTACTTGTTAATCACCGGACGCACATTGCTGCTTCTGTAGCGTTCCGTGATGTCATGGTAGATATACTCTGTACTAAATCCGAGATGCATGGCTTTGTTTGTGTCGCCGCAATATTGATCGCTTGACCAGATTGTGCCGTATTCTCCCACGCCGAGGAGTTCATCGTCCACATAAATTCCAGCAGCAGGCAGGAAGATGTGCGCGTCAGCGATAGTGTACGAAGTTCCACCTGATGTTATCATTTTGCCCTTGTCGCTCTCGTTTTTTGCCCTATAAATAATGTATCCAGACTTGTTTGAGCCGTTGTAATCCGTTGTCCAGACCCAATAGCATTGGGTAATCAAATCTTCAAACTGACCATCTGCCGGCATTGTCCATTTGCCGCCCCAGTATGTTATTGCAGCGTTGTCCTCGTCTTCCAAATCTTCTCCTATAGAACTCCATGAACTATAACTACAGGTTGTGGTGTATTTAGTCATATTGTTTTCAGTTCCGAACTTGTAGTTGTTCCATGCAAAAGAAGCTTTAGGGCTTGTCTCGCCCCACGCGAAGAAGTGTCCAGCCTCCTCCGGCTTACTTGCTCCCACATTGCAGGTCGCCCAGAGAGTGCCGTCGGAGAGTCCCAGGTCAACATACTCGTGTCCGCTCTCCATTCCGCTGCCAGTAAAGACAGATGGTGTCGTGAAACTGACCGAGTCAGCCACGCCTTCGTCAATTCTGTAAACAACAGAGCCGTTCTTGTAAACATAGAACTGCGACATTGCGGCAATGCTCATGGCGAACGCCGCTAAAACCAGAAGTGTCTTTTTCATAATTCGTGTATATGTTTTATTCGGTTAGTTACTTGGATTTTATGACTCTGACAGCGCTGTTGCCGCTGCGCAGAACGTAGATACCGTCAGCAAGCGAGCCCACGGAGATTACGGTCTTGCCGTCTGCTTTGGTTCTGGAAACCAAGTTGCCGCTTGCCGAGAAAAGGAGTATATCGCCCTCCGCGCCCACGACCGTCAACTCGTTAGACACAGGATTGGGAAAGACCTTGAGTTCAGAGCCGTAAGTCGAAACCTCAGACGCATCTGTAGAAGGCGATGTCTGACCTGCAAAAACAATCTTGCGTGTCGCGCTGATGCTCTTTGTGTCGGCAGTGCCGTCAGTACCCACGACCTTGATGCTACCGGCTGTGGTGAAATCCACTCTGCTGACGCTCTCCATCGGATATGTCTGGCTTGTGCCGTCAATCGCCTCGACTATGAGGCTTGAGGCTGAAGCCGTCTGCGCAGCAAGCGCGGCAGCCGCCAAGAAAACAATCTTTCTCATAAATCTGTTAATAATTAATTTATTTAAACGATGACAAAGATATAAAATAATTTATTGTGTCACACTTGAATTATAGAACCATTATAAGGATATATAAAATAGGAGTGTATTATCTTTCTGATTTAAAAGCACGATAATACTACGAGCAGGCGAAGGTCCGAAACTCACAGGCGACGAAATGGAGAAAATACTGAAGAGTCTGCCTTCAGGCGGAAGCATTCAGATTGTTGGCAGTGGATGTAATGGTCATGTAGATCCATTGTATCTTGAATTCGCAGAAAGATATAAAGCATTATAAGTTTCGGCAAAGCCGACCGCCTGACCGACGACGGCTATTTAATAAAAAACGCTTGAGAAGGAACTCTTAAGCGTTTTTGTTTCTTATCAGCAATGTCTTATATCTCAATAAGATTATTCTTGATTCCGAACTTTATCATGTCAATGTTCGTCTTCAGGTTCAGACGCTGCATGATGTGGTTCTTGTGGCTCTCGACGGTACGCACGCTTATGAAAAGGCGGTCGGCTATCTCCTTGTTGCTCATGTTGTTTCCCCACATACGGATAATCTCGATCTGACGCTGCGAGAGAGCCTCAACGCCCGGCTCCTCCTCCACCACTTCCTTGTTCTTTATCTTCTTAAGGTACTTGCCGAGCAACATGTGCGTTATGGACTCGCTGTAGAAATCGTAGCCGCCACGCAGCGTGTATATCGCCTCGAACAGCTCTGTGCGGCCGGCATTGGCGTCGAGGAATCCCTTGGCTCCTGACTTTATGGTCTTAAGGATAAGCTCCTCGTCGTTGCTCTGCGACATGACGAGGATTCTCGTCCTCGGGCACGACGAATTTATCTGCGAAAGGAAGCGCATCTCCTCGAAGTTGGGAGAGTACATATTGAACAGCAATATATTGAACTGAGACTCCTTGATTTCCTCTGCCAAGCCGGAAATGTCGGAAGTGACCGCCACCGCAGAGAATTCGTCGTTGCTCTCAAGCATAGAACACAGCGCCTCCTTCAGAATCTTCTGTTTTGCAAATACTCCTATTGTTATCATAAGCTTTCCTTTGTTTGTTAATCTTTATCTCTTAAAACATGCGCCTTGCGCTCTCGTCCGTTCATTTTTATCTTCATCGGCGATTTCAAAGAAACATGGCGGAAGAACTCGGTCTCATGCACCGGCTTCTGCTTCTTTATATAATCCCAGTTTATGAAATCCACTGTCGATGCGTCCTGTATCGAGAAATATCCTATGTTCATCGATGTCACGTTGTGGAAGAAATGGCTGCCCAGCGACGAGTCGAGAGGGAATCCCGGCAGACTCATCTCAACAATAACCTTGGCGTTGGAAATCTGCGGCCATGTGACCGGAATGCCGAGGAACTGGTCGCGCGTGCCCCATCGTCCAGGACCGACGAGAAGGTATTTCTTGTCCTCCTCCACCATCAGATTGTTTAGGTACTCTATTTCCTTGACCATAGCTATGGTCTGCATCTTGTCGAACTTGTCCGGATCGACATATATTATATCGGAAATCGTGGTTATGATGCCGTTGCCGAGGCTGTTCTCCGAATAAAGCAGAGTCCTGCCCTTCTGCGGCTTGCCTATGTCTATGGAATCGAGCGCCGCGCCCGACGCCATTGGCTTTATCTGAAGCAGATACAACGACGGCAGTCCGTTTTCTGCCGGGTCGAGGTCAACCGCCCACTCTATCTCCACAGGACAACCCATTGCCTCCTGCGCCCGCTGCAGCACCTCGTCGAGAAGCTCAGGCAGAGGGATGTAATTGTACTTGAGTATGTCGGCGAAGTTGATGATGCGCGGTCCCGGGCAGCTCAGTCCCGGCTCCACATTGTCGTTCTGCGCGTTATAGACTGATGCGCAATGCTTTATCGTGCCGTGCTTCTCCGCCTCGCTGATGCTCAGGCGGGCTATAGGCGCCATCTCGCCGTCGTGCAGATAGTCTATCTGGTCCTTGCTGATGTCGAGTGCGCAGAATTCGGTCTGTGTGCTCTTGAGCAGTTCCTTAGGCGAGAAGATGTCGATGTTCGGATACTTAGGCGAGAAGCGGAACGACTTCTGACCGCCCACAACGTAATATCCGAGTCCGACTGCCGCGTTGACGAAACCTTCGTCGGGCTTCATGTGCGCCACAGGATAGTAGTTGTATGACTGCGCCGTACCGCTGATGTGCGGATAGTAGTAATTGCCGTGCTGCCTGCCCACAAGCTCCTCCAGCACTACAGCCATCTTCTCTTCCTCCACCTTGCGGTGAATAGCATCGAAGTAGTGCTTGGACTCGTCGGAGAATATGGATGCGTAAACCAGTTTTATAGCCTTGGAGAGCTGTTTGAGCTCCACCTTGTGGTCTTCGTTGTTAGGCACGACGTAAGTGTCGAACACGCCGGCGAAAGGCTGTGCGAGAGAGTCTTCCGACAGGCTCGACGAACGCACGGCAAGCGGCTTCTGTGTCTGTGTGAGGAATCGCGCCAGCTTGGTCCATATCGCCTCGGAAATCCTCGCCTCGACGAACCGCTCGCGTATCTCCATATAAGTGTGCCCCTCCGCCAGGAACTCATAAAGGTTGTTCTCCTTCATGAAATAGTCGAACTCGTCGGTGCCGATGATTACCGTCTTCGGCATGCGGATGTTTATGTCGTCGGCGAATTTACTGAAATCTGTGTTATAAATAAGGACGTTTATGAACGCCAAACCGCGTCCCTTGCCTCCGAACGAACCGCCGGACATGCTGACGATGTTGCGCTCCGTCACCACATTGACGTCGTCGAAGTTCAATATCTTGCCCCTGTTCCTTTCCTCGGAATACTCGTTGAAAAGGTCGAGCAGCTTGTTTCGGTACTCGTCGGCCGAGGTGAAGTCGGAGTAAAGCAGCGGATTCACCCTCTTCGCCAGCTGAATCTCGCCACGCGACATGAGCCAGAGCGAGAACTGGTTCTCGTCGGAGTGCATCTTGATGGTCTGCTCCGGTATGTATTTCAGAATGGACAGGAACTCCTTGAGCGAGCGCGCCACCGCTATCGGCTTGCCGTTGGTCGCATCGCGGAAGACGAAGTCGCCGAATCCCAGCTGGCTTATGAGGAACGTCTTGAGGTCGTTGAAAAGAGATGACGAGTTCTTGTTGATGAATGTGACGCCGAGGTCCTTCGCCACGTTCTCGTTATCCGGGTCGGACGACTGCAGAATCATCGGCAGCGACAGCATCTGGCTCTGCACATGGCGTATGAACGTCGCGCCGGCGTTCTTGTCGAGCGTGCCGTTCCTCTCGAACTCAGCATCGCTTATCACACAAAGCAGGAAGTTCTTGTACTTCTCGAAGAAGTACATCGCGTCCTCGTAATTAGAGGCATGCAGAATCTTCGGACGCGAGCGCATCTTGCTTATCTTGTTTATCTCGTTATGGTCCACATCTCGCAGCGACTGGTCGATCTGGTTGAACACGATAGAATACAGATACTGCAGATAACGGGAGAAATACAGCGAATTATCCTCGATGAGCAGGATGACGCGCACGAGTCCGACCGCCGTGTCGTTCTCCACATTCGCGCGGTCCTCGATGCTCTTGACTATGGAGAAGAGAATCTGCGACTCGCCGTTCCACACGAACATCTTGTCGATGCTGTTGGTGGCAGGCACGAGGTCCTCGAAGTGCTTTATGTCGTCCTTCTGGTTTATGAGCAGGTAGATAGGCAGGTTCTTGTAGCGGCGGTGTATCCTTTTGCTCAGTTCTATAGGCTGCTTCTTGTCTATGCCGACCATGAGAATGACAAGGTCGAACTTCATGGTGTGCAGCATGTCAAGCGCTTCCTCCGACGAGGTCACGGCTGTCGTTCTCGGCAGCGAGAACAGCGAGAACTGGTAAATCTCGCCGCCCATGAACTGACCGAAGAAATTGTCCTCGCTCTCCAGGATGAATGCGTCGTAAAGCGTGGAAACGAAAAGGATGTTCTTCACCTTGTAGCGCATCATGTCCAGGTAGATGTACTTGTCGAGCATCTGCTTGTTGAAGAAGAGCTGCAGTGGCTGACGGTCCTTGACGTAGGTCTCACGATAAGACAGGCGCTTCTTCGTGTCCACAAGGCTTGTTGCTTTGTCGAACACCTCGCGCCCCTTGTGGTTGTTGATATATCCGCAGACAAGGCGGCTGATGTTGGCAAGCAGACGGCACTCCTCCTTGAGGAACGGTCCGTCGTACATGTCAGGGAATTTCCTGGTGTAATACACTTGAATCGTTCCCTTCTTGTTGTCAAGCGTCACGAATGTCTCCTTGATGAACCACGCGCTCTCCTTGAAGCCCTTGCTGTGGAACTCGTTGTTCTCATACGTTATGCGCACACACGTGTACTCCGGATATTGCCATGAGCTGGGTATCGTGTTGCATATACGCAGGAGCGTCTCCTTCATCGACAGTTCCTTGCCTATGATGTTGGCAGTCTCGTTTATGCCGTTCAGCTCCTTCACTCTCTCCGTGTTATCGTACACAAGAGACTGCAGCTTGCGTTTGCTTATCTCGCCCACAAGCATGTTCATAGCCTTGTCAACAACATTGAAATCCACAGAGTCCAATGCCTTCTTAGAAGAGTAATAAAGGGTAAGTGTCAAATCCTCGCCCCATGGAGTATTGGCGCTGAACGACCGCGAGATCCCGCTATCAGAAAAGTTCTCGGACGAGAAGTTCGCGCCGCCTGTGAGTATTTGCGCAGCATCGGCAACACCAGTCTCGGCAAACGCGCAACAAACCTTATGAATCATCAGATTTATGTCATCGCCCTGTGCTATGATGTCCGCGACATTATTCAATATCTCATTATTGCCCATGCGAAAGAAGAGTTAGGTAGAACAGAAAACTCGATTATAGGCAAATATAACAAAATAGATGGAAAAAAGGAAAAGCGGAGTGCGTGCGAAGCAAAATCATGTATCGGACGCTCCGTTTTTAATAGTATCAAGGGATATCGTCCCCCCTGATTACCTAAACATAATTTTATCCCTATCTTTGAGAAAACAGAACAAAAACGATTATGAAGAAAGTGAGAATCACCGCCGTAAGGAAAACCGAGTACAAAGACCTGATGGAAAGGTACGAAAACAAGATTGAACACACTTGCGACGTGCTGGAAGGCATGACATGGACAAGCGTGAACGGCGAGAAGCCTGACGGACTGTGCGGCGAGGCGTGGAAATCAATGAGAGAGTTCGTCGAGACGCTGGCTAACGGCGGCGGCGATTTCTTCGACGGATGGATGAAGAACAAACACAGCGCGATGATAAGCTGCAACGACGGATTCCGCCCCGTCAGCTTTCTGATTGAAACTATCGACTAATGCTCATCGCCTGATGAAATCGTCGTGCAGATACTGCGCGTACGCCTCGGCGAAATGCACGATGGAATCGTTGGCTGAGCCGAAAATATAGTTGCGCTGACCGTTGTCTACGTTGGAGAAGAAACCCTGCTCCGGCGACACGAATCCCCAGCCGTCTGGACGGAAGAAGAACGCGTATTCATCGGCATTACTGAACATGTTACGCGAGTAGCACTTGGCGTTATCCGGCAGGTCGCCGTTGAAGCGCAGCTGCTCGTGGAGCGTTAAGTAAAGGTCGGTCTGCGAACAGATTTTATCCACAATGCGCCTTTCCTTAACCACGCCGCCCATCCAAATCATCGGCACACGGTATGACGAAAGCTCATAGACCGAGGACTGCGGCTCCGGCAGCAGCGATGTATGGTCGGAGGTGATAATCACAAGAGTGTTCTCCCACTGCGGCGACTTTCTCAATCCCTCGATGAAAGCGCCGAGACAGCTGTCGGTGTAAGCCACGGAATTAAGATAAAGGTCCGATTGCGTCGTGCCTTTAACGCGTTTGAAATGTTCCGGCACATCGAACGGTTCATGGCTCGAGATATTATAAACCATCGTGAAAAATGGCGTTTTCATCGACTTTATATCATCGCCCAGACGAGAGTAAAGGAACTCGTCAGGCACGCCCCACTTCTGCGCCGCCGACTGTGCAAGCGGGAACGCCGCCCTCTCCACGATGTTCTTCACGCCACTCTGAATGAGCAGGACGTTTGTATTGTAGAAATTGATGTCGCCGCCGTAATAGAACGACATGTCATAACCCTTCTCACCGAACATTTCAGGCAAGAAAGTGACAGATTTTATCTTCTCCGTAAACTCAAGAATGGACGATGCGCGTATGAGCGCCGGGAACGCTCCGAGCAGAGCCGACAGCCCACGGTCCGAGCGGGTGCCGGTGGCGTAGAAATTGGTGAAGGCTACTCCCTCGTTGCAATATCGGCTGAGGTTAGGCGTGAGGTTCTTAATGACGGCATTGTTCTCATCGAAATAATTGTGAGGAATGCCATGCGCGGTGTCGAACTCGTCGTTCGCCTTTGCCAAAGGGTAAATAACCTTGTTGGAGAACGACTCGAGAATCACAAGCACGACATTCACAGGCTTGCCGTTGGACTCGACAACGAAACGCATCGAATCCTGCGATGAAACCATGCTTTCCTTCATTATGCGCTCAGCCTCATCGCCCGGCATGTAGTCCAGAGGATTCTCGTTGTACTGGTTGTGGGTGACAGCGTGGAAGAACGACCAGAAGTAATTGTATGCCGCATGGTTGGCGTATGTCTTGTCGCTGAAATAGACAGAGCTGAAGTTAAGCGGAGAGGTGTCCATTCCGCCACGTATCGGGAGAATGAGCAGCGCCGTCAGGAGCAGAAGCGAAGGTGTCGCCACATACCATTTGACCGACGATTCAAACTCGCCGTTAGCCACGAGCCTCGAATATGCCAGATAGGACAAAAAGACGATGAGCGCGATGGCAAGGAACGAAAGCACAAGCTGCATATTGCTGACCGACGACACGACAGCCACCGGGTCGGCAAGATAAGGAATGACCTGAGAGTCCAGACGAGTGCCCCACGACGGATAAAGCGACAAGTCGGCAAGTCCCATTATCGTCATGGCGACAAGAACGACAAGCGTGTAACCCTTCACAACCCTATGCGCCACCCGTGGGAAGAACGGCATCAGCGCCATGACAACGCCAGGAACGAGTGAGAGATAACCTGCGGCCGACAAGTCCATTTTCAAGCCATAAAGAAAAACCTTGAGCACCTCGCTCGCAGAAAGCGCAGATGTGAAATTATGATTGGCTATGAGGAAAATGGCTTTGAAAACCACGAAAAACAGCACCCAGAAAAAGTAGTTCTTGAAAAAGAATAACAGGTATCTCTTCATAAGGGAATGTGATTAATAACCGCGTTAAAAACGCAAAATTAATAATAAATAACTACTTTTGTTTCTTATATATCCAAGGACAAAACAAAAATCAGATTATGGCAAAAGTACTTGTTATTGACGACGAGAAGAGCATTAGAAACACATTGAAGGACGTGCTGGAGTACGAGAAAAACAATGTGGACCTCGCCGACAACGGAATCGATGCCCTCAAGAAAGTGAGCGAGAATTCTTACGACTTGATATTCAGCGATATAAAGATGCCGGAAATGGACGGAATCGAGGTGCTGCAAAAGATAAAGGAGATAAACGACGAGGTTCCGGTAGTCATGATTTCAGGACACGGCAACATAGAGACCGCCGTCGAGTGCATCAAGAAAGGCGCGTTCGACTTCATCGAAAAGCCGATAGACCTGAACCGCCTCCTTGTGACCATGAGAAACGCCTTAGACAAGACAAGTCTGATGACCGAGACGAAGGTGCTGAAGAAGAAGGTCGATAAGAAATACGAGATGATAGGCGAGTCCGAGGCGCTGCAGAAAGTCAAGGACATAATAGACAAGGTGGCGACGACCGATGCAAGGATACTCATAACCGGACCTAACGGAACAGGAAAGGAAGTCGTGGCGCGACAGATTTACTCCATGAGCAACAGAGCTGGCAAGCCGTTCGTCGAGGTCAACTGCGCCGCCATCCCTTCGGAACTCATCGAGAGCGAGCTGTTCGGACACGAGAAAGGCGCGTTTACATCGGCCATAAAGTCGAGAAGCGGAAAGTTCGAGCAAGCCAACGGAGGAACGATTTTCCTCGATGAGATAGGCGACATGAGCCTCTCGGCGCAAGCCAAAGTGCTGAGGTGTCTGCAGGAGAACGTGATATCGCCAGTCGGTTCGGACAAGGACATAAAAATAGACGTGAGAGTTATCGCGGCGACAAACAAGAATCTGAAGGAGGAAATCGAGAAAGGCAACTTCCGCGAGGACCTGTACCACCGTCTGAGCGTGATTCTGATAAACGTCCCTGCGCTCGATGAAAGAAAA
>CAMHCZ010000059.1 GCA_946183755.1 uncultured bacterium
TTCAAGCACTGCCCAGTATGCGGAAGTGAGAATTTCATAGAAAACGACAGCAGATCGAAGAAATGCGAGGACTGCTCATTTGTGTATTACCAGAACACCGCAGCATCTGTCGCTGCCATAATAAGAAGAGGGAAAGACGAAATACTCGTAACCCGAAGAGCCATAAATCCGCAAAAAGGAAAACTGGACCTGCCGGGCGGATTCGTTGAATTCGATGAAACCGCAGAGGAGGCATTGGCAAGGGAGATAAAGGAAGAATTGAACATAGAGATAAAGAATATAAAGTACGAGTTCACGATACCGAACAATTACAGCTTCAGCGACATGAACATCAGAACACTCGATATGTTTTTCAGTTGCGAGCAAGACGGAGAAAACGGGATAAGAGCACAAGACGACGTAAACGAGGCGAAGTATATGAAGATAAACGAATTAAAGGAAGACGACTTCGGACTTGATTCTATGAAAATTGCCATTAGAATTATCAAGAATGGTGCAGAAATGCAGAAATAAAGAGTTATTTTTGCATTTTAATGCACCAAAAGAAGCATAAGACTTGCTTGCAATATAAAAAAATGAAATATCTAATAACTCTACTGACATTCGCAATCGGCGCTTACGCCGTAGCGCAAGAAACATATACATATGCGAATCCCGACCGTGACTTCTACGACGGACGTGAGCTATACATACAGCAGAAATATCCTATTTCGGCGCAATACATAGAAAAGTTTCTCAATAAACGCGAGAAATATGCCGATGCCGACCTTGTGCAAGAAGCAAAATACTACCAAGCATGCAACGCTTACAGAATGAGAAAGGAGCACGCAGCCACTCTGCTTAGCAACTACATAAAGGAATATCCTTATACCCCATATCTGGACCAATGCCACTTCATGATTGGAAACATTGCTTTCGAGAACAAGCAATATAATCTGGCAATGGAGGAATACAGCAATGTGAAGATAAGAAGGCTGCAGAAGGACGAGAAGGACCTGCTGAGATTCAACCAAGGATACTGCTACATGCAGAAGGACGAGTACTCACAAGCAAAGGGCGAATTCCACAACTTAAAGAACGGCACGTCTAAATACAAGAACTCCGCTTGCTACTTCTATTCATACTGCGACTATGCGTTAGGCAATTATGACGACGCGCTGAAAGGTTTCCTGGCTATAGAAGGACAGGACGATTACAAGGATTTTGTCCCTTATTACATAGCACAGATATATTACAAGAACAAGGATTACGACAAGCTGATGCCTTATTGCGAAAAGATTCTCGCAAGGAAGTCGAACAACGCCAATGACGCTGAAGTTTACAGAATCTTAGGCGAATGCGCATACCAGAAAGAGGATTACAAAAAGACCATCTCAGCAATGACAGAGTATGAGAAGCGAAGCAAAAAGGTGGTCAGAAACGACATGTATATCCTGGGTATGTCGTATTACAAGACTGAGGATTACAACAACGCTATAAAAAGGCTGAAGAAAGTAACCACAGAAAAGGACACTCTGAGCCAGAATGCGTATCTGCATCTTGGAAACTGCTACTCGAGAATTGACCAGAAAAACAATGCAAGAATGGCATACCAGACAGCGGCGAAGATGGACTTCGACAAGAACATAAAGGAAGAGGCCGCATACAACTACGCATTGTCAACATACGAAACAACAACGCCATTCGGCGAATCGATAAAGGCGTTCGAAGGCTTCCTGTCGGAATTCAAGAACTCAAAATACAGAGACGACATATACGAAAGAATGGTATATGTATATATGTCCAGCAACAATTACGCAGCCGCGAACGAGTCTCTGAGCAAGCTTTCGGTTCTGTCGCCAGAAATGACGAACACAAAGGCATATCTCCTTTTCCAGATGGGTACAGAGGAATTCGTGAAGGAGGACTACACAGAAGCCATTGAATACTTCAATCAGTCACAACTCACTGGAACTTCGAATTTCGATGTGGCTCAAGTGCTGTACTGGAGAGGCGAATCGCAGTACCGCCTAAAGAAATACACAAGCGCGAGAAAGGACTTCATGGACTACAACATGGCCAACTACAACATCGGATACACATTCTTCGAGGAGAAGAACTACAAGGAGGCTGCGACATACTTCCTGAAGTACACCGACAATGAAAAGGACAAGAGCGTATCCACATACACCGACGCATTCGACCGACTCGGCGACTGCTACTACTCGACAAGAGACCTCGTGAACGCCGAGAGATACTACACCAAGAGCATGGAGAACGGCGGCAACAAGGCTGACTACGCGACATTCCAGAGAGCGTATGTGCAGGGGCTGCGCAAAAACTACAGCAGCAAGATAAAAGGTCTAGAAGGACTGATAAACCACTACCCTTCATCGGAATATGTCGATGACTCATACTACGAGATGGGTAGAGCCTATGTGCTGAGCGACAAGCCAAGCAAAGCGATTGACACTTACAAGACCTTGATAAGCAAATATCCTGAATCGCCGCTCGCAAAGAGAGCTTCGCTGGAGATAGGTATGATCTACTACAACCAGGGTAACAACGATGAAGCAATCAATGCCTACAAGCAAGTCGTAGCACGCTACCCTAACAGCGTGGAGACCAAGACCGCGCTCGAAAGCATGGAGCAGATTTATGTCGAGCGTAATGATGTTGGCGCATACTTCGACTACACAAGATCAATCGGTTCGCAAGTCGTTGTGACAAACGCCTCAAGAGAAGACTCGCTCACATATCTTGCGGCAGAGCGACTCTACATGAAGGGCGATACGACAAACGCCATCAAAGCGCTTGAGGATTACAGCAGAAAGTTCTGCAACGACTCAAAAAGCCAGAACTGCATAAACTCAAAATTCTACTTGGCCGACTGCTACTTCTCTAACGGCAGAGACGATGACGCGTACAGAATATACGACGAACTGTCGAACATGTACGGAAACCAGCACATGGAGACTGTGTTGGCAAGAAAGGCGCAGATTGCATACGACAAGCAGGACTACGAGTCCTCTCTGGAGGCATTCAAGCGACTGGAGAAAGAAGCTCAGGAACCAGAAAACATCACAGCGGCTAAGCTGGGAGTGCTCAGATGCAGCTATCTGATAAGCGACGCGCAGACAACGATAGACATCGCCAACAAGATTATAAACGACAAGAAGACTTCGACTGAGACTGCCAACGAAGCAAGGCTCTACATATCCAAGGCCTACCTGCAGACCGACGAGTACGACAAGGCACTGCCTCACCTGCAGATACTCGCCAAGAACACAAAGACAGAAGCCGGAGCTGAGTCGAAATACGAGCTTGCCAACACATACTTCATAAAAGGCAACGACAAGAAAGCCGAAGACGAAGTCACAGACTTCATATCTCAAGGCACGCCTCACCAGTACTGGCTGGCAAGAGCATTCATACTGCTGTCGGACATCTACATAAAGAGGGGCGACGACTTCCAGGCAAAGCAGTACCTGCTCAGTCTGCAAAGCAATTACAAGAAAGAAGACTCTATACAGGATCTCATAAAAGAGCGTCTTGACAGAATTGAAGAAAGAGAAAAAGAGAATATTGAATAATATCTTCAAAAAAAAGAAAGCGAAGAAAATGAAGAATAACTCGACATATAAGTTCTTTCTATCATGCGCACTCGCTGCGGCATCGCTGACTATGGCGACAGCGCAGAATGACAGTGCGATAATCAAAAAGGACATCACCATAGAGAAAGAATACACACCATCCATAAAGGACGCAGGAAAAATCAACGACCTGCCATCGATAAAGGAACCGGTGCTGAAACCGACAGAGGTGAAATACTCAGACTATTCTGTGGCGCTTGACCCCGAGTACAAGGTCAGACAACTCGACGCCGCCAGACTAAAGATTCCTGAAAACAACCAGGAGAAGAAAGGATTCCTGAGACTCGGATTCGGCAACTATCTTGGCACACTCGGCGACCTCGTGCTGCCTATCATACAAAAGCCTAAGTACGGACTCGACCTCAATGTGAACCACAAAGGCATATTCGACGGCCACGACGGCAACCAACACCACAAGAGCGATGCGTCGATAAACTTCGACAGATTCTTCAAAGAAGGAAAGCTCTTTGTGAATGGCGGATATTCTTACAGAGGCTTCAACTACTACGGAGAGAACAAACTGTTCAAGGACACGCTCTACTCCATAGAGAACGGCACAATGAAAGGCAAGGACTTCTTCTACAGCAACATGGGCATACACACATGGAGCGCAGCTGCAGGATACAAGTCATATCCCGACAACGACCTGGTGAACAGCCTCTCGGCAAGCATAGCCTATGACGGATTCATGCCTGACGAAGGACTCACGCAGCACCGCATCAACACGAATATCGCATACAAAAGGTCGGTCACAAGCGACAACTGGGGTGTCGGATTCAACATGCAGAATTACATATTCGGCGATAAGAATCTGGACCAGACATACAGCAAGGAGGAGGGATTCACGCTCGTGAACTTCAACCCATACTATCAGTTCATGAGAGACAGATGGGACTTGAGACTTGGAGTGAACCTGAACATATCGACCTCTGGCAGAGCATTCGCTCCGACACCCGACGTGAAAGGAAGTGTGACCATTGTCAGAAACACATTGTTCTTCTACGCCGGACTGGAGGGCGACTACAACACAAACTCCATGAGCGACATGGTGGATATGTGCCACTACATAAACCTGAACGAGAAAGTAAAAAGCACATGGACACCACTCGATCTCAAGGCTGGATTCAAGATTAAAATTCTGTACAACCTGCTCACCGACCTTTCCATCGAGTACAGGATGATAAAGGACCAGTACTTCCTTGTCAGCGACTCGGCTAACAACGCAGTGCTTGGCAAAGTGGCAACCAACGTGTTCACACCGATATACACGGACGCGAATGTGTTCACAGCCAACTTCAGAACGACATACGACTACAACAACATACTCAACTTCCTGCTGTCGGCTAAATACCACAAATGGTACGCCGACCTGGAGAAAGACGACATGAAGGCCTACAACATGCCTAACTTCGAGTTCAACTTCGCTACGATGCTGAAGATGGGCAAGCACATGGCTGCCGACCTGGGGCTGTACATAGCCACAGGCAGAGAGGCGCTGAGAGTGGACGGCACAACCAGAAAACTCTCGCCTATATACGACCTGAACTTGGGATTCTACTACAACTACAACAGCAAGCTGAGCCTGTTCCTGAAGCTGAACAACATACTGCACCGCCACTACGAGCAGTGGTACTGCTACGAGGTGAACGGCATCAACGGCTTAGTGGGACTCACATACTCATTCTGAAATCATAAATCAAAATAAATAATTACCATGCGAGAGAAAATTATCATACTGGACTTCGGTTCACAGACTACACAGCTTATCGCACGAAGAATCCGCGATTTGAACACTTATTGCGAGATTCTGCCTTACAACAAGTTCCCATTCGGAAACGAGGAAGGCATCAAGGGTGTGATTCTTTCCGGCTCACCTTTTTCGGTTCATGACGCGAACGGATTCAAGACCGACCTGAGCAACATAAAGAACAAATACCCTCTGCTGGGCATCTGTTACGGAGCGCAGTTCATAGCCTACAGCAACGGCGGTGCTGTCGAGCCAGCCAACACAAGAGAGTACGGACGTGCGAACCTCATGAAGGTGAACAACGAGGATCCGCTGCTCAAGGGCATCGAGAAGGGCGCACAGGTATGGATGTCGCACGGAGACACAATCACAAAGCTGCCACAGAACGGAGAGATAATCGCTAGCACAGAGAGCGTCGCTATCGCGTCATACCGCATCAAGGGCGAGCAGACATGGGCTGTGCAGTTCCACCCTGAAGTATTCCACTCAGAGTGCGGAAACCAGATTCTGGACAACTTCCTCAACATCTGCGGATGCAAGAAAGACTGGAACCCTGCATCATTCATAGAGGAAACGGTAGGAAAGCTGAAAGAGAAACTTGGCAATGACAAGGTTGTGCTGGCACTGTCAGGCGGTGTGGACTCATCAGTAACAGCGGTATTACTGAATAAAGCCATAGGAGACAAGCTGACATGCGTATTTGTAAACAACGGATTGCTGAGAAAGAATGAGTTTGAAGACGTGCTGAGAGACTATGAAGTGCTCGGACTTAACGTAAGAGGCATAGATGCAAAGGAGAAATTCTACAGCGAGCTGAAAGGTGTTACAGACCCTGAGAAGAAGAGAAAGATAATCGGCAAGGGATTTATCGACATCTTTAATGAAGAAGCCAAAAAGATAGAGGATGTGAAATGGTTAGGTCAAGGAACAATTTATCCTGACGTAATAGAATCATTGAGCATAACCGGAATGACAATAAAGAGCCACCATAACGTCGGCGGACTGCCTAAAGACATGAAACTGCAGCTTGTGGAGCCTCTGAGATTATTGTTCAAGGATGAGGTAAGAAGAGTCGGCAGAGAGCTCGGAATGCCAGAGAACCTGATAAACAGACACCCTTTCCCTGGACCTGGACTCGGAATCAGAATCCTCGGCGACATAACACCAGAGAAGGTGCGCATACTGCAAGACGCCGACGACATCTACATACGCGGACTGAAGGAGAACGGACTCTACGACAAGGTTTGGCAGGCGGGAACAATACTGCTGCCTATCAGATCGGTAGGCGTGATGGGCGACGAGAGAACATACGAGAACACTGTGGCTCTCCGCGCTGTGACATCGGCCGACGCCATGACTGCCGACTGGGCTCATCTGCCTTACGAATTCCTGGCGAAAGTCTCTAACGAGATTATCAACAAGGTGAAAGGCGTCAACAGAGTTGTTTACGACATATCATCAAAACCACCTGCAACTATCGAGTGGGAGTAAGATATATCTAATAAAAACACACATACACAAACAAAAATGAGCAAACAGAAGCGTTTCATTCTCACCGAGGATAAAATACCAACACAGTGGTACAACATTCAGGCAGACATGGTGAACAAGCCTATGCTGCCGATTAATCCGCAGAACAAGCAGCCTCTCTCTGTAGAGGACCTCTCACACATCTTCTGCACAGAAGTCTCTAAACAAGAGCTTAACCAGAAAGACGCATGGGTGGACATACCAGAGGAAGTGCTTGACCGCTACAAAAGCTACCGCAGCACACCGCTTGTGCGTGCTTACGGACTGGAAAAGGCGCTGGACACACCTGCGCACATCTACTTCAAGAACGAGAGCGTTAGCCCTGTGGGGTCGCACAAGCTCAACTCGGCTCTCCCTCAGGCTTATTACTGCAAGAAGGAAGGCATCACTCATGTGACAACAGAGACCGGCGCCGGACAATGGGGCACTGCCCTTTCGTACGCTGCCAAGGTGTTCGACATCGAGGCAAAGGTCTTCCAGGTGAAGATCTCGTATCTGCAGAAGCCTTACAGAAAGTCGATGATGCAGACATTCGGAGCGACAGTTTACCCTTCGCCATCCGATGTGACTGAGTGCGGACGCGCCATACTGGCTAAAGACCCAGAGAACTGCGGATCGCTCGGAACCGCTATCTCCGAGGCTGTGGAGACTGCCATGCACACTCCTAACTGCCGCTACACACTCGGCTCGGTGCTCAACCATGTGACCCTGCACCAGACCATCATCGGACTGGAGGCTGAGAAGCAGATGGAGATGGCTGGCGAATATCCTGACGTCGTGATAGCATGCTTCGGCGGAGGCTCGAACTTCGGCGGACTGGCATTCCCATTCCTGCGCCACAACATACTCGACGGCAAGAAGACACAATTCATCGCCGCTGAGCCTGCCTCATGCCCTAAGCTGACACACGGAGTGTTCCGCTATGACTTCGGCGACGTTGCCGGATACACACCGCTGCTGCCGATGTACACGCTCGGACACAAGTTCATGCCGGCTAACATCCACGCTGGAGGCTTGCGTTACCACGGCGCCGGAACCATCGTCTCGCAGCTTCTCAAGGACGGACTCATGAGCGCCGTTGACATCAAGCAGCTGGAGTCGTTCGAGGCTGGAATGCTCTTCGCTCAGTCCGAAGGCATAATACCTGCGCCAGAGTCATGCCACGCCATAGCAGCAGCTGTGAACGAGGCTAAGAAGTGCAAGGAGAGCGGCGAGTCCAAGGTCATACTGTTCAACCTGAGCGGACACGGACTCATCGACATGACAGCGTACGACATGTACTTGAGCGGAAAACTCCACAACTACGAGTTCTCGCAGGAAGATGTGTACGAGAACACAAAGGACCTCGACGAAGTGAAATAACACACTTGTCCACTATATGAGAAAAGGGCTGAATTTCAGATTTCAGCCCTTTTTCATTTCATGCCCTCCACTACCACTTAGGCAGGAACTTAGTCACTAAATATAAGAAGAAATCCGTGCCGGAGGTTTCGTGGTCATTCTTGAGATATGTATTGTCGAACTGCACGTTCTGCACACCGGCATTCACAAAGAACTGATACAGTTTCTCCGAGTTGGCGTAAGGCACAACGTCGTCGTTCTGCGAGTGCATTATCAGTATATCAGTGTCGGCGTCCGGTGTCCATCCCGAAGTCAGGTCGTGGATCTTCACTGCGTTCAGCAGCGTCTGTGTCTCTTCCGAATTGACGTCGAGATAAGCAGGCTTCATGATGCTCGCGATTTCGTTGGTGCCTATGAGGTCGCTGATTTCGTCGGAACTGAACTTCTTCGACAAGAACCAGCCCTTCCAATGGTTGGAAAGCGGTTTCTGGAATATGTCGCTGTACTTGAGCTCCAGCCCGAGCAACTCGTTGTTTGCGATTATCGTCAGAGCCAGCGCCTGAGGCATGCCAAGCGTCTCGTTCTCAATAAAGTTGCGGTACGTCAGCTGCAAGTCGTGCGGACCGGCAGCGGCAATGCTCTTGGTGAAATGCACCCGTCCGCGATACTCATCGCTCTGCGACAGCTTTACAGCCGCCACCGTGGTCTGTCCGCCCTGCGAATATCCGTAGTTCAGGATAGTGTCGCCCAGCGTGTAGCCCTCAGAGAGCAGCCATTCGCGGGCAGCAAGCAGCGCATCGATGGACGCGCGTGCGTTAGCCTCGCCAAAGCAGTACGCCTGCATCATGTTGTCGGTCTCGCCGAATCCCTGGCAGTCCGCACTGACAACAGCCATTCCCATCGCATAAGGCGCAAGCTGAAGGTCGCTCTTGCCTGCTGTGGGAGCCTCGTCGGCGCTCATTATGGAGTAATGGTTATACATCGCCATCTTGCCCACGCGCTTGCTCGACAGCTGGGCTGGAGTGAGCTGCAGCGTAGCCGACATCCATATTGGCATGCCATTGTTGTCCTTGGTCTGATACTTGAAGCTCATGAGTCCGTTGCTGATCTCATCAGTAACCTGCAGCCCCAAGTCAGGCTCGACAAACGTGACGCTGTCCGGGTTCTCCAACAGCACGTTGCCGTCTTTCCACACATAAATCTGCGCAGAGACGAACGTCGCCATAATCGACAGCACAAGAGAAAAAACTATCTTTTTCATTGCTTTTATGAGACTATTAAAACCAGTCTGCAAGTTAGCAAAAATAGAGGGAACGCTTGATTCCTTTTTCACATGTTTCTCAACATCTCCGCCACAACGAAGAAATCTGGGATGGAATGAAGTCCAGAGCAAATACATTATTATGTTGATTGTCAAAAAACAACAATTTTTCTACCTTTGTTTTTGCAGTTGCATACATAGCGCCTACTATTAGAACCCCGAAGGGGTGAACACATCACAGACATGGGTGAAACCCATGGAACACAGCAAGATTGAGCGAATCCCGAAGGGATGATATTTAACCCATCAATATATCTTGTCAGTCGGTTCAAAAATATATATCACATTTTTTCATAAATTTGCGCTTATCGTTCATACGATATATCTCAGCCGACGCACGCAGAGGCTATAAAACGCGTGCAGCTACATACATAAAAGCGTCAGCCTGATGCTTGTTTTTGGTTGTTGAAACGTAGGAAATTTCAATAGAAAGTCAAAAACAATGCGAAAGATGATGCTACGGGTGTGTTATACATTCCGTGGGTGTGCGTGTGGGCACTTGTTGCCCCCTCTGCACACTTTTACGGGCTATATACACGCATCGTGGGTATCTCTTTGCTCGTTTACTTTCTTGGCAATTCCTACGGCCGCAACAACAAACGATGCAAAGGTTCAGATACCCACGCTTTTTGTTTGTGGCTAATCAAAACTGATTTCTAATCGTGTCCGATTCGGGGTGTTTGGCGGACGAGGATTTTTTCAACTTGATGACCGATTTATCATTTCCCATTACCAAGCTTGAAAATGACAAATTTCAAGTTGTTGTAGACCTGGCGTTGTATGCCAAAGAAGCAATTGTTGCTGCTTGCTATAAGCTTACAGATCGATTCTTTGTTCATCAGCAAGCAGAAGGAGATTCTGTGTGTGTAGTGCTT
>CAMHCZ010000060.1 GCA_946183755.1 uncultured bacterium
GAGTCTGCTGTCCGTCCTTTCTTACGAACTTTATCACATTAACCGCGCCTATCTGCTCTGCCGTCTCGTCCAGCGAGTTGAGGAACGGTATGACCTGCTGCTTGTAAGGTATGGTCACGTTCATGCCGCAGAAGTCGATTTCTGTCACCAGGTCGCGGAACTTCTCAATGTCCTCTATCGGATGCAAGTCGTAAAACGCGTCAATGTTCTCCTTTGCGAACTTCTCGTTGAAGAACTTCTGAGAGAACGAGCTGCTCAGAGGGTAGCCTATTATTCCAAAATGCTTCATCTTCTTATCTTTCTTTTTTAAGTATTTAATAAACAAGCATATAGCCAAAACGCCCAATGCGCCGATTAAAACATAGCCTATCTCCGCGCTGTAAAGCCCCACGGTGCTCTCCAGCTGATCCATCGTCATATCAGGATTAGCCTTAGCTATCGCATAACCCAGCCCCACCAGCACCGCGTTCCATATTCCTGCGCCGATGAAGGTGAACGACATGAACTTGAGCAGGTTCATTCTCGCAAGTCCGGCTGGTATTGAGATTAACTGACGTATGGCTGGTATGAAACGGCCTACGAGCGTAGCCATGGAACCGTGCTTGTCGAAGTAAGCCTCAGCCTTCTTGACCTTCGCCTCGTCTATCAGGCAGAGATGCCCCCAGCGGCTGTTGGCGAAGCTATAGACTATCGGACGGCCGAGCAGATAAGCCAGCACATAGTTCACCAGCGCACCGAGCAACGAGCCGAGCGTGGCGAACAGCAACACCATATAGACATTCATGCCGCCATCGGCTTGCGCCGCCTTCCATGCTGCCGGAGGTATCACCACTTCCGACGGGAAGGGTATGAACGAGCTTTCTATTCCCATAAGCAGCGTCACAGTGCCGTAATTGAGGTTTTCCAAATACCATTCAGCCAGCGCGCCAAGTCCGAAATCCATAAATTCTGTTTTTTCTGTTATTTATTGTTGTTACAAATACTTCTGCATCGAGTCGAAAGCCTCCGGGCATATCTCGAAGAACTTGCTCACCGCGTCGCTTGAGAGTGTCAGCGCCTTCTTGATGTACACAAGCATGTTGGGCTCATCGCCCAAATAATAATACGACGCAGCGATGTATATAAGGCAGACCACATTGTCCACGCTCATCCCGTACGCCTTGGTGAAGTTCAGTATCGCCGTCTTGTAGTCATCCTCGGAGAACGCCACGAATCCCAGTCCGTTGTAGGCGTCGTAATTCTCCGGGTCTATGCCCAGCACCTTGTTATACAGTTCTTTGGACTCTTGACCATTCTCATATCCGTAGAAGAGGGCGTCCGCCTTGTATATCATGGCGAATTCGTTGAAAGGGTCGGTCTCCAGCACCTTGTCGGCTATCTCTATCGTCTCCTTGTAATGCTCCGAAGCCAATGCCGCGTACGCGTAAACGAGCATGCTGTCGTCGCTCTCGTCGTCCTCCATAGTCACTATCTCGGAGTATGTCTTGAACATCTGCTCGTAGTCCTGCTCCTTCTCGTAGCACTCGGCGAGGAGCTTGAGCAGCGGCAGCTTGTCGTCGGAGCTTTCGAGGCTCTGCATCAGCAAGGTCTTGGCCTCGTCCACACGGTTCATCTCCAGCAGCAGTTCCGCTCTTATGCAGACTATGTCCACCTCCTCGGATATCGCCTCGGCATAATCCAGCGCCTCCAGAGCCTTCTCCTTGTTGCCAAGGCTGTCGTAGGCGAATCCCTGATACACCCACGCCTCTTTCTGGTAAGGGTCTATGTCGAGCGCCTTGTTGCAGTATGATATGCAGTCCTCGTACTTCCCATTTCTGAAGCTGAACGAAATCAGGTCGTTGAGCAGCACGAGGTCCTTGGTGTCTAATCCGTTCGCTTTGTCGAGGAACGACATCGCGAGGTCGCCGTACTGATTACGCTCCAGAGCCACGCTTATCTCGTAGCGCAGGCGGTACTCGTCGGCCTCGTCAGCCAGCTCCAGTGCCTTGTTGAACATCTCCACAGCCTCATCCACACGATGAAGCCCGAGCAATGCGTAGCCGCGATACAGATACACCTCGAAGTCGTCGAGATACATCACCTCGTCCAGCGTGCTCAGAGCCTCGCTGTACTCTTCCTTGCTCGTCAGCAGCTTGGCAAGACACAGCTTGCGCATGTCGTCCATAGGGAAAAGCCGGCTCCACTGGTCTATCACCATCTCCGCCTTCTGCATATCCTGAATCTCGAAGTAATAATCAAACAAGTCTATAATCTCCTCATCGTCCATATTCATCATGTATCCTGAGTTGATCGCCTGCTCAAAACGCCTCACAAGGCTCCTTATGTCATGCTTCCATTCACTCATATCGTTCATCTTTTTTGTTGGCGCGGCGCACCAAACATAACCCCAAAGTTAAGAATTAGCGCACACACTATAAACAAGAGCAACAGTTTTTAAGCAAAAAAAGAAGGACTCCGCATCGCAGCAGTGCCCTTCTTTCATTATTTTATTAATTTCTTGATTGTTAGCTTATACAAGAGACTTGATAAGGTCCATCTTGTCGCCTGGGAGCAGGTCGATTGGCGCTATCTCTATCATTGTGTAGCAACCTGGCTGCTTCTTGAGCACGGCTCTTGCCGAAGCCACAAGTATCTGACCAGTCAAGGCTGGGTTGTTGATAGACATGTTGAACTCGAAGTTCTGGTTCTGAGTCTCGCCTGAAACACCCTTTCTCACGAGGTTAACGCCGTGACCTACGTCGTTGAGGTCGTCAACTGAGTCAACTTGGATAACGTGAGTCTCGTCGTGAGCGAAATAGTCGTCAGCCTTGATGTCCTTTGCCACGTCCTCGAGCTTGTATCCTTCCTCAAGCTCCACATAAACCATACGGCGGTGAATGCTTGTTCCGAGAGGAATAGTGATGCTCAACGCATCCTTAACGCCCTTCTTGCTCTTAACGCAAACGGTGTGGCCCATGCTTCGTCCAGGACCGAAGTTTGTGTATGTGATTCCCTTAGGAGCCATAGCCAGAAGCAATGCTCTGACCATAGAGTCTGATCCTGGGTCCCATCCTGCGGAGATGATTGAAGCCGCGTTGTTCTTCTTTGCATATGCGTCGAGCTCGGCGTAAACCTCAGGGATGCGTGTGTGGATGTCGAAGCTGTCAACGGTAGAGATACCGAGGTCGAGACACTGCTTCGCGTACTCTGGACACTGGCGTGTAGGCGAGCAAAGTATCGCAACGTCCACGTTGCTGAGCTTCTTTATTGAGTCAACAACCTCGATTCCCTGCAGCTCGGCAGGAATGTTGGCTACTGAGCGGCGAACAACGCCTGCTATCTCGAAGTCTGGAGCGGCGTTCAACGCTTGCACAACAGCCTTTCCTATATTGCCGTAGCTGACAACTGCGGCACGAATTTTCTTATTTGCCATTTTTCTTATCTTTTTGATTAATTTCTTTGATTATCGCTTACAAAAGTACGACAGAACAGAATCATGTGTAATACGCATTTTTCTGTTTTTGCCTTACGTTTTACACTTAAATTATGCCGGCGTTCTTCAAGTGCTGCTCCATCTGCTCCTGAAGGCTCTTGGCCGCCTCTCTCGCAGCGTTGGCGAAGTTCTCTGTGTCGTCGGCGTAGATGATGCCGCGCGACGAATTCACCAGCAGACCGCACTGCTTGTTCATGCCGTACTTGCAGACCTCCTCAAGACTGCCGCCCTGAGCGCCAACGCCTGGCACGAGCAGGAAGTTGTCCGGGATTATCGCGCGTATCTCCGAGAGCATCTCTGCCTTAGTCGCGCCCACGACGTACATCATGTTGTCCGGTGTGCCGCCCCACTGCTTCGATGTCTCAAGCACCTTCTCAAAGAGCCTCTTGCCGTCCTTGCTGTCCTCGATGAACTGGAAGTCGAACGCGCCCTTGTTTGATGTCAGCGCCAGCAGAGTCACCCACTTGCCTTCGTAGTCGAGGAATGGCTTCACGCTGTCCTCGCCCATGTACGGAGCCACAGTCACTGTGTCGAAGTCCATGTTGCCGAAGAATGTCTTGGCGTACATCTTCGAGGTGTTGCCTATGTCGCCTCTCTTGGCGTCGGCTATCAGGAATATGTCCGGGTGCTTCTCCTTGATGTACTCCACTGTGCGGTCCAGCACTGCCCATCCGTCTATGCCAACGCTCTCGTAGAAAGCGAGGTTTGGCTTGTATGCCACGCAGAGGTCGGCTGTGGCGTCGATTATTGCCTTGTTGAAGGCGAACATCGCGTCCTCGTCGCTGTCGAAGAGGAACTCCGGTATCTTCTCAATGTCGGTGTCAAGACCTACGCAAAGAAACGACTTCTTGCGCTTGATATTCTCAAATAATTCTTCTCTTGTCATATCGCTTGTTTTTATGTTTCCGTGTATGGGTTAAATCTCGCTTTCCTTCATGCGCTCCGCGTTCTCAGCCACAATCAGGTGGTCGATGCAGTCCTGTATGTCGCCGTCCATGAACGCCGCGAGGTTGTATATCGTGTAGTTGATGCGGTGGTCGGTTATACGGCCCTGCGGATAGTTGTAGGTACGTATCTTGGCAGAACGGTCGCCGGTCGATACCATTGTCTTTCGGCGTGACGCGATGTCGTCGATGTACTTCTGGTGCTCCTTGTCGTAGATGAACGTACGCAGACGCGCGAGGGCTCTCTCCTTGTTCTTAGGCTGGTCACGCGTCTCGGTACACTCGATGAGTATCTCCTCGGACTCGCCTGTGATAGGGTTCTTCCACACATAACGCAAACGGACACCCGACTCCACCTTGTTGACGTTCTGACCTCCGGCGCCGCTCGAACGGAAGGTGTCCCACTTTATCTCGCCTTCGTTTATCACAACATCGAACTCGTCAGCCTCGGGCAACACCGCCACAGTAGAAGCCGATGTGTGGACACGGCCCTGTGTCTCGGTAGCCGGCACACGCTGCACACGGTGCACTCCCGACTCGTACTTGAGCGTGCCATAGACATTCTCGCCAGTCACGTTGAATATGATTTCCTTGTAGCCGCCAGCCGCGCCTTCGGTGAAGCTCGACACGACGGTCTTCCAGCCTTTGGACTCGCAATACTTGACGTACATGCGGTAGAGGTCGCCGGCAAAGAGCGCAGCCTCGTCGCCGCCCGTTCCGCCGCGTATCTCGACAACGCAGTTCTTGGCGTCCTCGGGGTCGGCTGGTATCAGCAGCAGCTTTATCTCCTCCTCCATCGGCGCCACCTTTGGCTCAAGCTCGGCAAGCTCCTCACGCGCCATCTCCTTGAGGTCGGCGTCGTCGCTGCTCGCCATCACTTCCTTGGCCTCATCTATGCCTGCAAGAAGTTTCTTGTAACCCTCCAGCGCCTTGAGCACCTTCTCCAGTTCTCTATATTCGCGATTGAGCTTCACATATCGCTTCTGGTCGGATATGACCGAAGGGTCGGTTATAAGAGTTGAAATTTCCTGAAACTTGAATTCGAGTCCCTCTAACTTCTTGAGCAATGAATTTTCTGCCATTTGTCGGATTTATAAATTTTTGATTTAGTCTGCAAAAATAATGATTTTTGAGATAGCACACATAGTTAATGCTGCTCCGTTTTCTCTCGGTTTTACAAACAAAAAGGATTCGCTCCCATTCAAGAACGAACCCTTTCTTTATCCATCAGTCGAACAGCACGTCGGGGTTAAGCTCCGCCGGCGTCTGCCACTCTATGCCGTGCTTTGTGCGGAGCAGCCTTTGCTTCAGCCCCCAGATGGAATGGCAGTCGCCCATCTGCGCCACGAGTTTGTACGCCTCGCTCGGACTTTCCTTCAGCAGCGTCCTGGCGCGCATTATCCTGTCCTTCAGCACCGGATTCTCTATCTGGAAACCGTCCTCCTCGTACATGCCGAGCCTGAGCTCCACCATAGCCGTGTAAACCTCGTTCATCACGCTGTCTATCACCGCCTTATATTCCGCAGTCTCCTCCACCGGGTCGCGCTTTAAATCTTTATCTTCCATAATGCTTGCTTTTCCGCTTGTGTTACAAACGCAAAGTTATCATAAATCATAAAACTCCGCATTATGCGCCATAAAAAGCAAAGCAAACAGATTTATACAGACACTCCCCCCACTCATCATCACTTCTTGATGACCACCTTGTGGACAGAGCCTTCGACATGCTCCACCGACAGCACATTGTAGCCTTGCTCCTTGGCGTTGCGAGGCACATTGTCCAGCGGCTCGCCTTCAGCCAGGAGCACTTCAAGGACATCGCCCTCGCTGAGTTTCGAGAGCTCGATTTTCGTTTTCACAAAGGTCATCGGGCAATGCTCCTTTGTTATGTCTAACACTTTTGTTGCCATAGTCGTTTATTCTAATGAATTATATAAAGAGTGTCTGACCGCCTTCCGACAGCTTAAGGAACGAAGCCACGCCAAGCACGTCCTTCACCTCTGGTATGAAATCATCCTTCTCCAGTCCGAGCACATGCATAGCCATCTCGCACGCATACAGGTTTATGCCCAAAGCCTTGGCCGCCTCCACCAGTTCCTCCAGTGTCGCCACATTGTTCTTGCGCATCAGGTAACGGAAGATTTTCGGTCCTGCGCCGAGGAAGTTGAAGCGCGATGTCGGAGTGACCTTCAGACCGCCCATCATAAACCCGAAAATCTTGGTCAGCCAGTTGCCTCCTGTGAAGCTTCGTCCCTGTTTGCGCTTTATCGCGTCAAGCCCCCAGAACGTGAAGAATATGTTCACCTCGTAACCTACCGCTGCCGCGCCTGTGCCCAATGTGAAAACAGCCGTCAGCTTGTCGAAATCGCCGCTGAAGGCGATGATGCTCAATTTCTTGTTTTCTGCCATAACATTCTGCCTTTTTATTGTTTTATGACGCAAAACTACAGCGATTCACACCCTCTGGCAATCGCCCTTTTGTGGCATTTTGCATACCATTGATGAGGTATGCGATTTACCCTCTGTATGGGATTGCGACACAGCCACGACAGCCATACCTTTGACCTCAGATTTTTTTTAAAACTGAAGCGTAATCATGGCAAATATTTATGTAAACGGAGAGGCGCAGGAAGTGAACCTGCCACTGAGCCTGTCGGAACTGATAAGGCTCAACAAAGTCGTGCAACCCGACATGGTGAGCGTGCAGCTGAACGAGGAATTCGTCGATCGCAACGACTGGAAGAACATCCAGCTGAAGGACGGCGACAACGTGGATTTCCTCTACTTCATGGGAGGCGGAAGCAAATAAGACAGGAGCAATATGATAGACTTCACTGAAGAACAAATACAGCGATACTCACGGCACATACTGCTGCAGGACGTAGGCGTGGAGGGACAGGAGAAGATAATGAACGCGCGCGTGCTCGTGGTGGGAGCCGGCGGCATTGGCGCTCCGGTGAGCCTGTACTTGGCGGCTGCCGGCATCGGACGAATCGGCATCATCGACGCCGATGTCGTGGACCTGAGCAACCTGCAAAGACAGGTCATACACTTCACTAAAGACGTGGGCGTGCCGAAAGTGAAAAGCGCCGAGGAAAAAATCAAAGCCATAAACCCGGACGTGAAGGTGGACACATACCAGGAGTTCCTCGACTCAAGCAATGCGCTGGACATCATAAAGGAATACGACTTCGTGGTGGACGGAACCGACAACTTCCCCGTGAAGTTCCTCATAAACGACGCGTGCGTTATGGTTGGCAAACCGTTCTCGCACGGAGGCATCCTGCGATTCAACGGACAGACGTTCACTCACCTGCCCGGCACAGCATGCTACCGCTGCATGTTCAAAGAGCCGCCGCCCGCAGGCGCAGTGCCTACATGCTCGCAAGCCGGAGTGCTGGGCGCCATCGCCGGCATGATTGGCACAATACAAGCCGCCGAAACACTGAAATATTTCACCGGAGTGGGCGAACTGCTGACAAACAAGCTGCTGACTTTCGACGCCAAGACAATGCAGTTCCGGACAGTGGCTGTGAAGCACCGCGACACATGCGCCATCTGCGGCTCACACCCTACCATCGACCACCTGATAGACTACGAGCAGGCGGCTTGCGACCTCAAACAACACAGAAAATGAAGATACCACAGGACATAATCGACGAACTGATAGCACAAGCACGGAAAGACGCGCCTGATGAGTCGTGCGGCTACCTCTTGGGCACAGGCAACGAAGTGACGGAAAACTACTGGATGGAAAACATCGACCACTCGCCGGAACATTTCTCCTTCGCGCCCAAAGACCAGTTCGCCGCCTTGCGATACGCTCGCGGCAAGGGGCTGAAGATTCTCGCCAACTGGCACAGCCACCCTGCCACGCCCTCACGCCCGTCGCAGGAGGACCTGCGCCTCGCCAACGACCCGACCATACGCTACGCCATCCTCTCGCTGCAAAACGACGAGCCGAGACTGAACTCCTTCAAGATTCTCAACGGCGAAATCATCGACAAGGAAGAGCATTTGTAACAGATGCCTTGTGTTCCTAACAAAAAAAAGGTCCAAGACTACATTGTCTTGAACCTTAGCAGCAGAATTCGCAGCCTTTATGCAAGGCTTAGCATTATCGTTTACACTGGTATTTCTTGAAGTCGTACTGTTTTCTCAGTTCCTCCTGGCGCTCTGGTGTCTGCGAAGTGAAGTAAGCCTTCCAGCCCGGGCAGAAATTGATGTGCCAGCGCCAGAAGCGTCCTAACACTGATTTTGGTTTCGCATCGTAGTGCGCACGAAATTTGCAATTCTCACATGCATGTGCCATAAGTTTTGTGTGTTTAGTTATTAATAATTGTGTTTATTCGTTCGCACTTGTCTCATAACAAGAACAAGAGCCTATTTGTCTTCTGTCAGCATTTGTGTTTACACATACACTTCCCCCCAGCCATAGCCCTGCACCAGCTTGCGAAATAACGCAAACCGGCTATTATCAGAGCAGTGCCGAGTCCCGGATAGAATCCGGCGAAAAACTCAGCAGGCATACCCGGAACGAACTTCAGACTGATGCCCAAGCCCATCATGAAAAGGATGAGCAGATAGCCGTGCAAGTCGAAGAAAGCGAAAAGGGACTTCTTGCGCACAGGGAAATTCAAGATGCGCGCCGTGTATCGTTTGATGAAATTGTTGAACATAAACGAGAACGCCACAGCCACCGCCACAGCGATAAGGCAGAGCCACCACACCCTTTCCGGACACGCGTCTTTCACCTGCTGCATGGCTTGTATGCCGGTAATCAGGATTCTCACTCCCGGTCCGAGCCAGAACAGCACCAGCATCAGCAGCAGATGCTCCTTCCTGACCGGAATTATTTTGTCTGTATTCATAATGTACTTAATTAATTATTAGGTTTTTAGACGCCATCAATATCTTTCAGTCCGTCGATGAGCTTGTCGAGCGCAGGAATCATGGCGAGCACCTCGTCAGCCGAGCCGACCTTGCACACAACGTCGGCGCCCAGACACTCCGGCACGCTCGCCATCTGCTCACGCATTTCCATGCCTTTGTCCGTGAGTGTGACGATGCGCTGGCGCGTGTCCTCCTTGCCCCTCTGGCGAACGAGCAGCCCAGCCTTCTCCATACGCTGCAGCAGCGGAGTCACGGTGTTGGTGTCCAGCAGCAGGCGCTTGGCTATGTCGCACACCGGCTGCCCGTCCTGTTCCCACAGAACGAGCAACACAAGATACTGCGGATAAGTGATGCCGAGCGGAGCGAAGTAAGGCTGATAAGCCCTCATCACGAGCCGCGCCGCCGTGTAGAGGCGGAAGCAGAGCTGATTGTCAAGCTTCAGTTGTTCGTACATAATCAGAGCAGTTTCAAGATGTCCTTCTCTATCTTCTCTGGCTTGGTCGTAGGCGCATAACGCTTAATAACCTTGCCATCGCGGTCAACAAGGAATTTGGTGAAGTTCCACTTTATGGCCTTGCTGAAGAAGCCGCCCTTCTGCTCCTTGAGCCACTTGTAGAGCGCGTTAGCCTCATCGCCGTTCACCTTGATCTTGGCGAACTGAGGGAACGACACGTTGTACTTCATCTGGCAGAAGCTGACAATCTCGTCCTCTGTGCCGGGAGCCTGGTTGGCGAACTGGTTGCATGGGAAGTCAAGCACCACAAAACCCTGGCCCTTATACTTCTTGTAGATTGACTCCAAGCCCTCGTACTGCGGTGTGAATCCGCATCCTGTGGCTGTGTTGACAACTAAAAGCACCTTGCCTTTGTACTCCGCCATGCTTACTGGCTCTTTCTTGGTGTTTAACACCGTAAAATCGTAGATGTTCATAACTTTATGTTTTATAATTATTTATATGCTTCTTAATTACGACAATCAAAAGATATGTCGTTCACGACACAAAT
>CAMHCZ010000061.1 GCA_946183755.1 uncultured bacterium
CCCGGAGATGATATGCCTTCAGGAGGTCATGCGGATATAGTTTCTTTCCTCTGGATCGAAAAACTTCTCACAAGAAACCAGAAAAAATGCTACAATTATTGTGATTATAAAAGTATTTTTCATTGTTTTTGTATTTTAAAAGACCTTTGTGTATTAAGGTCTGTAAGGATTATTTGGGTAATAAGGATTTATGTTTGATGGATGGTCAATAGGATATCCCCAGAAATCCCATTCGTCATCCGTTTTATTTATTCATATGATCTTACAATTATTCCTTCCATATCTTTCGAAGGAGGATATGTAAGCGGATGCCGCTCCGAAAAGTGTTCTTTATAATATTGCAGTGGTATATCATATCGTTGCAATATTTGATAATCCTTCACTATCAGGTCCCATGGAACGTTTTCACAAACACTTTGCAAGATTATGAATATGGTTATTGTGTCTTGAGACACATCCTTGTTTTTATACCAACTCGCACTCCAGCATCTATTTTGTGGAAATGTTCTTGATGTGAACCAATAATCATCTTTTGTGGCATGTAAAATTGTGTCGTGTTGAGATTTTATGTCAAAATGCTCGCTTGATAGATGAAATATAGATATTGTGTCATTTGAAATGTTTCTAACAACAATTGAGGTATAGCAGTCCTCATCTGTCAATCCCTTGCAGCAAGAAAAAAGCACTGCCAATGTTAAAAAAAATATATATTTCATAGTGTTTGGGGAATTAAAAGCCTAGGAATCCATATGTCGGATGTTCTTTATTAATCTCAGCATTCCACCAATCTTCTCCGAAATGCCTTCGCGCGTATGCACTCGCTTCGCGCTCGTACCATTTGTTATCATGGTACATAGGTGTGTATGTCTGATATGTCTTCATTTGGGGGATATGGCAATATTATTTCCCCCTTATCTCCCTTGATTCTTGATCTTATATTCTCATTTGTTATGTCGTATCGTGCCAAGATGTCATAATCCTCTGCTATTTGCGCCCAGGGCTTATTCTTATATGTGCTATATGACAGCACAAAAATTGATATTGTATCAAAATCATAATGACCATTTATAATCTCGCACGAATTTCCAAAGTCGATTTCGCCACACAGCGCCCATTCTCTAATGGAGTCGCTACTAACAATTCTTCTCATATTATATGGGTCTAATATGGTGTCTCTAAGCCCAATATAGGCGTTATGATGAAGTCTGCTAATCGCGGCTATAGTATCATTTGAATTGTTCTTTATATAAATATCTATTGATGGATCTTCATAACAGGGACAGCCACACAAAGAGAAGGCAAATCCAAGTAAGATGATGAATTGTAGAATTTTTTTCATGTTTGTGTATGCTTTGTTTTTGTTTTGTTGCATTTTAGCGTGTCACAAAGCAACACAAAGTTAAGTTAATTATTGAATAAATAGATGCCTTTTTATATATTAAGTTTTTGTATTATAATTTATTCTTATGCTCATAGCGTAATATAGAATGGCGGCATGATAAAGTTTCATTTTGCCAGCAATTTGAATATTAAAAGATATTTTGTTTTTCTCACCCCTCTTTCTATCTTTGCTTACATCAAGCTTTGAGATATGGAGAAATTCGGCAACGGTGACCTTCTGCCCAAATACGACACTTGTTTTTTCGAGCGTTACGCCAAAGAGACGTTGGCGGACTTGGTCAGCGCGCATTATGCCGGACTTGTGAACCGCGACCGCCCCGACCTGCAGGATACGTCGCTCGGCATTGGCATCGAAGTGACGCGTGCCATGCGCGAGGGCAAGGCGGAGGCGCATGAGCTGATAAACGACGTGGCGGGGCAGAGGATTATAGACGTTCCTTCTGAAGTGTCGTCTTCTGTCAATGCCTATGGCTACGGATTTGTGCTCAACGGTCAGCTCATAGGACGTGCCGAGCGCGAGTACTGGGAGAGGGCGTTGCCGCTGCAGCACATAATCGAGAGCAAGGTGGCTAAGGTGGCGAACGGTTTTTATGGGTATTTCTCGGAGTTCGGGCTGTATGTGTTCTCCAAAGAAACTCTATCGACACAGGATGTGCTGGGCACGATGGACTGGATGATTTCCCTGCAGAAGCCCAATCAGCTGGCTTACAATTACCTTTTTCTCTCGCAGAGCACCGACCTCTGGGTCTGCAATCTGGACAGGCGTGAGACGCACCGTTTCAACATCCCGGTCGCCAAGCGACAGACTTATTACAACATAGCCATAACATCGCACGAGGACCATTCTGAGCTGCAGCGCCAGATGGAGCGGATGCGCCAGGCAAAAGAAAACGACAATGAATAAACAAGAGATAAGAAAAAATATTCGCGACATCAAGAAGGAGTATGGCGCCGAACGGCTGAAGGCTCTTTCTGCCGCCGTGTGTGCCAACCTTGAGTCCAACCCGGTGTATGACTCGGCGTCGGTGGTGCTGCTCTACGCCTCGCTTCCCGATGAGGTGGACACAACTCCGCTTGTGCAGCGTGCTATCGCCTCAGGCAAGACGGTTGTGCTGCCGGTGGTGCTGGGCGATGAGCTTGAGCTCCGTGTATATTCGGGCGACGACTCTATGGAGACGGGCGCGTTCGGCATCATGGAGCCTATGGGCGAGCCTTATGTCGGCGATGTGGATGTGGCTATCGTGCCGGGTGTGGCATTCTCGGACGGCGGTGTCCGTCTCGGGCGTGGCAAAGGCTTCTACGACCGTATGCTCAAGTCGTTGCCTTGCTACAAGATAGGTCTCTGCTTCTCATTCCAACGGATGGACATCTCCTCGCTGGCAGAGCCTCATGATGTGCTTATGGACGAAGTTGTTTCTGACTAAGGCTATCTCTCCAGACGTGTCGAATCGAGCTTAAGCAGCACGAACAACATCAATGTGAATCCCCATAGCGACGAGCCTCCGTAGCTGAAGAACGGCAGCGGAATACCGATTACGGGCATCACGCCTATCACCATTCCTATGTTTATGGTGAAGTGGAACAGCAGAATGGCGGCGACGCAGTAGGCATAGACCTGGTTGAACACCTCGGTTTGCCTTTCGGCGATTATGACAATCCTTATCATCAGGAACAGGTACAGCGCCATGATTATGGTAGAGCCGACGAATCCGAACTCCTCTCCCAGTGTGCAGAAGATGAAATCGGTGCTTTGCTCAGGCACGTATTTCAGCTTAGTCTGAGTTCCCTTCAAGTATCCTTTGCCTAAGAACTGTCCGGAGCCGATGGCGATTTTCGACTGGTTCACGTTGTATCCTGCGCCTTGCGAGTCTTCCTCGGTGCCCAGCAGCACAAGGATTCTCGACTTCTGGTGAGCCTGCAGCGCGTTGTCGAACAGATAGTCTGCCGAGTAGCAGTAGCCGACTGATATTAACGCGAACAGTCCTATCAGTGCATAGCTCTTCCTTCTTTCTTTTATCGCCCTCCAGAACGCCGCGAGCGCAGTGTACACAATCACGGCAATCACGAACCATATATAATCGACAGTGATGAAGAAGTTTGTAGCCACCGCGATGAAAATTATCGCCAGCGTGGCCTTTATGTTCTTCCATACCAGCTCTTTGTCCCTTCGGAACACAAAGATGAATATGTTGGTGGTCAGTATTATGAGAATGCCGGAGATGAGCATTCCGAGGTTGCATCGGTCGCCTTGCTGGCAGAATACTGACTCGTATTTTATGACGAATATGAACAGTGCGGCGGCGAGCAGTCCTAAGACGATAAGCACGCCCGGCATGCCTTTTCTGTACAGCACGAGGAACAGGGCTGCGAACACTAATGCCGAGCCGGTCTCATTCTGTGCGATGATTATCGCCATAGGCAGCATGATGAGGGCGATTACCTTGGCGTAGCTCCGGAATCCTTGCAACTTGAAGTCGTAGGCGCTCATCATCTTTGCCAACGCGAGGCTGGTGGCAAACTTCGCAAGTTCGGCAGGCTGCAATCTCACAGGCCCGAGCTCAAGCCATGAGTGCGAGCCGTTGATGTCCCTCGAGAGGAATATCGTGGCTATCAGCAGCAGTATCATGGCGCCGTAGAATACATACGCGAAAGTGTTGTATATCCGGTAGTTGATGAGCAGGATGGATATGCCGATGATGCCGGCGCAGATAATCCACACCAGCTGTTTGCCGGCTTGCTGCGAGAAGTCGAACATGCTGGAGTTGTCGAACTCGTAGCTTGACGCGTACACACAGAACCATCCAGCGACTACAAGTATTATGTAAACAATGATAGTCGGCCAGTCTATGATGTTGGTTATGCTTACGTGTCGCTGTGTCATGTGGTTTTATCTTGGAGTTTTGGTTGATGGTATGAGGTTGGCGTTGACCATTCGGTCCTCTAAGCCTTTGCGCGAAGGCGAGATTTTGCCGTTCAGGTACTTCTCCATCATGAGCGACGCTATTGGTCCTGCCCATGTGGCACCGAATCCCGCGTTCTCCACCACTACGGCTATCGCTATCTTCGGATTCTCTCTCGGAGCGAATGCCATGAATATCGAGTGGTCCTTGCCGTGAGGGTTCTGTGCTGTACCTGTCTTTGCGCATACGGTTATGCTGTCCATCTGCGCCACTCTCGCCGTACCGCCTTTCACTGCCATCTCCATGCCGTCTATCGACGCGGCGAAGTATTTCTTGTTCACGTTTGTCACATGCTTCTTTGTCAGGCTGTCGGCTATCTGCTCGCCTTCTATCTTCCTGACTATGTGCGGCGTTATCCAGTAGCCCTGGTTCGCTATCGCCGAGGCGTAGTTGGCCAGCTGCATAGGTGTGGCGATAATCTCTCCCTGTCCGATGGCTATGGATATGATTGTCAGACCTTTCCAGCCTCTCTCGCCGTATCTTTTGTTGTAGAATTCGGCATTTGGTATGAATCCGCGGTTCTCATTAGGGAAGTCCACGCCTGTCTTATATCCGAATCCGAACGACACGACGTCCCTTTTCCAAGTCTCGAAGGCTTCCTGCACGTTCTTGTACTTCTTGCTGTCCATCATGGCTTTCAGTCCCCAGCAGTAGTAGCCGTTGCACGATGTCTGCAGCGAGTGGCGCATGTCCAGCGGCGACGGGTGTCCGTGGCATCCGACTGTCAGTCCGCCGAATACGAATCCGTGGTGGCAAGGGTATCTTGTCTCTGGTGTTATGATTCCTTCCTGCTGGAATATGAGCGAGTTCACGACTTTGAAGGTCGAACCCGGAGGGTATCTCGCCATGAGCGGACGGTCGAGGAGCGGCTTCAGAGGGTCGTTGTTCAGTCTCTTGAAGTTCTCGCCTCTCTGTCGTCCCACGAGGTCCGACGGATTGAAGTTAGGCGACGACACAAGCGCCAGTATCTCTCCGCTCTGCGGTTCTATCGCCACGACCGAACCTATCTTGTTTCTCATCAGCTTCTCGCCGTACATCTGCAGGTCTATGTCGATGGAGAGTTCTATGTTCTTGCCAGGCACTGAGGCTTTGTCCAGCTTTCCGTCCTGATATTTGCCTTTCAGTCGTCCGCGCGCGTCTCTCAGGAGTATCTCGTAGCCCTTCTCGCCTCGCAGCGTCTTTTCGTAGTATTTCTCCACGCCGTTTTTGCCGGCATAGTCGCCTCGCGAGTAGTATGGGTCGTTATCCATGTCTCTCTGCGACACTTCTCCCACCGAGCCCAGCGCATGAGCCGCGCACGGATATGTGTACTCTCTCAGTGTTCTGTCCTGGATGTAGAATCCTGGCAGTTTGTACAGTTTTTCCTGCAGTATGGCGAATTCCTCGATAGACAGTTGCGATATGAGAACCTGTGGGGTGTACTTCGAGTATCCTTTCTCGTTCTTCATGCGCTTTATCAGCTTTATCAGCTTCTCCTTGGAGATGTTGGTCGCGCGGCAGAAGTCCAGAGTGTCGAATTCCTGCACCTCGTTCATGATTACCATCACGTCGTATGCCGGCTTGTTATAGACGAGGAGTTTGCCGTTTCGGTCGTAGATGAGACCTCGGGCCGGGAACTTGGTCTTTTTCAGGAAGGCGTTGCTGTCGGCATGCTGCTTGTATTCCGGGTTAAGTATCTGAAGGTTTATCAGCTGCAGCACATACACGATGAACACGATAATCATCGAGCCGATTATCACGTCCTTTCTGTCCTTGAGGTTGTCGTTTTCTACTGACACGCTGCTTTACTTGTTTTTTTCGCTTGCCTTGTACTTGTAGTACTCTATGGCAATGATAAGTACTAATGTGAATATCACGCTTGTCACCATTCTCAGCAGAAGTGTTCCGAAAGCCTCGAGCGAGAATGCCTCCATCAGGAAAAGCAGTATATGGTGAAGTATGACAATCAAAAGCGTGTAGTTGAAGAACTTGTTGTTTCCCATTGTTTTTATGGATGGGACGAACTTGTTGTGGTTTATGTTGTCGTTGTTGGTTATGAACAGCGGCAGTGTCTTTATCGACGCGAGTCCGGCCGCAGTGGTCGCGAATGCGTGCAGTCCAGGCGTGCTGCAGAACACATCCATGAATCCGCCTATCAGGAAGCTCACCAGCAGTGTCAGGTACGGAGATATTTCCTTTGGCAGTATTATCACCAGCCAGATGTACAGAAGCGGTGTTCCGTATCCGTATATGTTTACGTTGTTGAGTATCAGTATCTGTGTCGCTAATACCAGCAGTGAGGTCAGTATGTATTTTATAAGGTCGTTCATTAGTTCCCTGTCTTTGCGGTGCTTGCTTTATTTCTTAGTTGAGTCTCTTCTTGCGTACGCCTCGAGGTCGGCTTGCTCCTTCTTGTGCTTGTAGTCAAGCACCTGCACGTATGCCAAGTTGTTGAAGTTCACCGAGAGCTCCACGTCTATGTCGTAGTAGTTGTCGTCTTCTCCTGTCTTGAAGTCGTGCACCGTTCCCACCATTATGCCTTCTGGGAAGAAGTCGGAGTATCCTGATGTCACGATGCTGTCGCCCTTCTTAATCTTGACGTGGCGTGGCACCTGCTTCATCTTTGCGTATCTTGGGTCGCCTCCGTGCCATACGAGCGAGCCGATGTCCTTTATTGTCGCAACGGTGTCTTTGTTCATGCTGCTCTTCACTTTGCATGAGATCTGCGACTTAGGGTTAAGCACTGGCATCACTACCGAGAAGTGCTTAGAGCATGCTGTGACTATGCCCACGATTCCGCAAGGCGACACGACGCTCATCTCCGGCTTCACGCCGTTTTCTGTTCCTCGGTTGAGTGTTATGAAGTTCTGCAGCTGTGATGTGCTGTTGTTTATCACTTTAGCCTGCAGACAAGTGTATTCGAGTTTAGGGTCAAGCGGAGAATGAGCTATCGAGTCTCCGCTGTTCTTCATGCTTTGCAGCTTGTTCTCAAGAACGAAAACCTTGTTTCTGAGTTCCACGTTCTCCTTCGAGAGATCCTGGTTCACCTCCTTGAGGCTCAGGTAGTATGTGACAGCCTCCTCGACTTTGTATATCTCGCCGGTTATCTCGTTGCAGTTGCGGTAAAACACTGAGCGCTGGAAATAGTTGCCGTTCACGATGAGGACAATGGCGTATATCTCCAATGCGGCGAAAAAGAAATAGATACCGTACTTTACGAAAAACTTAATGAGGTTGTTCACTGTTCTTAGTCGTAGTTAATTACTTATGTGGAATAATAACAAGATAGAGACGCGAACCGAATCACGCCTCTACCTGTTGAATATTGCATTTGATTATCTCATAAGGAAGTTGAACTTGTCAACGTTCTTAAGAGCGATACCAGTTCCTCTTGCTACGGCTCTCAATGGGTCCTCTGCGATGTGGAATGGTATGTTGATCTTGTCAGAAAGTCTCTTGTCCAGACCGCGGAGCAGCGCTCCACCACCTGCCAGATAGATACCCTTCTTCACGATGTCGGCATACAACTCTGGTGGTGTAGCCTCCAGCGCGCTGAGCACTGCGGCCTCGATCTTGGAGATAGACTTCTCCAGACAGTGTGCTATCTCCTGATATGATACAGGCACGTCAAGAGGCAGGGCTGTCATTCTGTTAGGTCCGTGTACCAGATAATCCTCTGGTGGATCATCAAGCTCGGTCAGGGCGGCTCCTACGTTTATCTTTATGAGCTCGGCAGTACGCTCTCCGATACGGATGTTGTGCTGGCGTCCCATGTAGTCGATAATGTCCTCTGTGAGGTCGTCTCCGGCTATACGGATAGACTTGTTAGAGACGATACCGCCTAATGAAATAACTGCGATTTCGGTAGTACCTCCGCCTATGTCAACTATCATGTTGCCTTCTGGCGCCTCAACGTCGATGCCGATACCTATGGCAGCAGCCATTGGCTCGTATATCATGTACACGTCGCGGCCGCCGGCATGCTCAGATGAGTCGCGCACGGCACGGATTTCCACTTCGGTAGATCCTGAGGGGATACATACCACCATCTTAAGAGAAGGAGCAAAGAAGCGAGGCTTGTTGTTGATCATGGCTATCATACCTCTAATCATCTGCTCAGCAGCGTAGAAGTCTGCGATGACACCATCTCTCAACGGACGAACGGTACGGATGTTCTCGTGTGTACGTCCGTGCATCTGCCTTGCCTGTTCTCCGATAGCGATAAGTTTGTCGGTGCGGCGGTCCAGCGCTACGACTGAAGGCTCGTCAACCACAATCTTATCATTGCACATGATAATGGTATTTGCGGTACCAAGGTCAATGGCAATTTCCTGTGTGAATGAGAATAGACCCATATGGTTTATTTAAAAGATTATCAAAAATTCCTTTATCAATGTTTGAAATGTCTTCTGCCGGTGAATACCATTGCTATGCCGAACTCGTCGCAAGAGTTGATTACCTCCTCATCGCGAATGCTGCCGCCAGGCTGCACAATGTATTTGATGCCGTATTCGTTGCATGCCTCCACGCTGTCCTTGAATGGGAAGAACGCGTCAGAGATAAGCACTGAATCCTCGATTTTGCATCCCTGCTTCAAGTTGAAGCGTGGGATTGTCAGTCGCTGCAAGCTGTCGATACGGTTTGGCTGTCCCATGCCTGCGCCTGTCAGCCAGTATGAGCCGTCCTCGGCCAGCGACACGAGCGACATTGAGTTGCTCTTCAGGTATTTGCAAGCCTGTGTGCCGAACTTGGCCAAGTCTATCTGCTTCTCGCTGAAAGTCTTTTTTGTCACTGGCTTGTATTCTGTGTCCATGCCTTCATCCTCGTCCTGAACCAGAAGTCCTCCGTTCACCGAACGATACAGCTTCTCGCCTGTGATAGCAGGCTTGATTGGTGTAACCAGAACACGGAGATTCTTCTTCTTAGCCAAGATTTCCTTAGCCTCGTCTGTGTATGAAGGAGCGATTATTATCTCGATGAATTTGCCAGAGAACCAGCTTGCTATCTCGGCGTCAACCTCGCTTGTGAAGCATACGATACCTCCGTATGCGCTCACAGGGTCGCCAGCCCAAGCCAGCTCCAGCGCTCTCATAGGAGTGCTTGCCACTGCCAGTCCGCATGGGTTCAAGTGCTTAACTACAGAGACAGCCACCTTGTTAGGCACGTTCTCTACTGAGTTGTATGCATCGCTTGCAGCCTTCCATGCTGCGTCGGCGTCGAGCATGTTGTTGTATGATATTTCCTTTCCCTGCAGGCAAGGTGAGCCAGCCAGTGTGTGCTCCAGCTTTGTGTTGGCGAACTTGTAGAACACTGCCTTCTGGTGAGGGTTCTCGCCGTAGCGGAGATGTGTAGGGTTGTTCAAGCTGATGCGAAGAGCGGACTCTTCGTTGTTGTCGAACCAGTTGAAGATGTGTGAATCGTAGTTTGATGACACTGCGAAAGCCTCCTTTGCGAAGAACTTTCTCTCGTCAAGTGTAGTCTGTGCGCCGTTCTTCTCGAGGATGTCAAGAAGAGGCTTGTACTGTGCCTGTGAGGCTACGATAACCACGTCCTTGTAATTCTTGGCAGCGGCTCTGATGAGCGATATGCCGCCTATGTCGATTTTCTCGATGATGTCCTGTTCTGCAGCGCCCGAAGCGACAGTCTGTTCGAATGGATAGAGGTCCACGATAACGAGGTCTATTTCAGGTATCTCGTACTGCTTCATCTGGTCGATATCGCCCTGCTCGTTTCTTCTGCCGAGGATACCGCCGAATATCTTTGGATGCAGAGTCTTCACTCTTCCGCCCAAGATAGAAGGATATGTTGTCAGTGATTCCACTGCCTGGCAAGGAACGCCAAGCGACT
>CAMHCZ010000062.1 GCA_946183755.1 uncultured bacterium
GCCTGCTTCTCTGCCTGTGCGTTGTCGGCAGTCTCGCCTTCCTCTTGTACGCTGAAGTCGGTCTCGCCGCTCTCTATCAGCAGGTTGTACCAGCTGATGACTTTCTTTATGTCGTTTGCGTAAACGCGCTCCTTGTCGAATTCAGGAAGCACAGAAGCGAAGTAAGCCTTGAGCGCCTCTTTGTCCTTAAGGTCTATCTCAACCTTCTTGGTGTTCTCCTTTTCCTTGATGAGTGTGAACACTTCTGAGAGAGGCTTGTCGCCGTCTTCTGTATATATTGCTACGTCAGCCAGAGAAACAATCTTCTCGTGTCCGTAAGCAGGCTGGCGCTTCTTGTCGATGAGCGACTCCACGATCAGCATGTTGTTGCCTCTTGAAACTAACTTGAAAAGTCCTGGCTTTCCAGAAATTGAAAGTACTCCGTTAATCATTTTCTTTTTACTGATTTAAGTTAAGGTTAACAGCCACAAAAATATCTAAAATTTGTCATATAATCACTTTTGGCGTTCTTAAAATACATCGGTCCGCAATAATTTCTATATTTGTAAATATGTATTCATGCATACTTGAACATTAATTATAAATACTAATTCAATTAACTATGAAGCATCATTTACTTAAGAAAAAAGGCTTGCTTGTCGCCTTGGCTGCCATGATTGGCGGAGTGGCGTCGGCAGCCGATTACACATTTACTTGGTCTGGATATACGCCAACAAAAAATGTGCGTTTTGCATCAGACGACAATGTCTTGTATGTTACACCTGCTGATTTTAATGCAACAAGACCTGCTCCAGTCGCTGGCTATACTGGTGGTATTAAGACTACCAAAAACGAGGGGCTTGTCGTAAATGTGAAGAACACGGCTCTGTCTTCTATAGGCGGGGTTGACTTTGTTATGCAGAATGGAAGTAGTTCTGGTGAGGCGACTTTCACTTTTGCATATTCGCTTGACAGTACAAACTTTGTTACTGTAGAAACAGTGGTTTTGGAAGGCAATGAAAAAAAGCAGATTTCTATTCCTGAACTTGTTTCGAAGACAGCTTTGAGCAGTTTTGATAAGTTTTTCATTCGTCTTGTTACAAGTAACAACTCTTGGTTTTATGGCTTCAAATTGACAGATGGTTCTGTTGCTGATGGCGCTCCTGCAGTATCGGCTGCAAATCCAGCTGGTGGTTCTGTGATTCCAAACGAAGGAACACTTGAGGTCGTTTTTGATGAGTTGATCAAGGTCGTTGACGCTTCGAAGATAACTCTCAACGGTGTGCCAGTGAATGCGGCTATAGCTATGGGTAATAAACTGGTCATAACATATAGTGGCTTCTCGGCTTCTTCGTCGTTGGAAATTGCTAAAGATGCTGTGGCTGACCTTAATAACAATGAAATGGCTTCTGATTATTCAGTTGCTTATCAGCGTGATATGACTGCTCCTGTATTCTCTTCTATCTCACCAGAGGAGAACTCGACAATCCACATTCAGGACCTTGGCGAGGATGCACGTAAGATAAAGCTCACATTCAACGAGGACATCAAAATAGATGACACTAAGGAAGTGACATTTGGCAACGGTGATGTGAATGCGCAAGTTAACGCATCGGTAAGCGGCAATGTTCTTACAATATCTTATAGAGGACTTGCATACGATGCTACTAACACCCTCACAATCCCAGCCGGATTCGTGAAGGACCTCTCCGACAACGCATGGTCAGCTACAGACAAGACATACACATTCATCACTGGCTCGCGTGACAACACAGCTCCAGAGCTGATAGCCCAGTCAATAGCAGGCGAAGCGGTGAATCAGCCAATCGGTGGAGCGTTCACATTGACATTCAACGAAAATGTTGTCATTGCTGCGCAGACTGCCACAATCGGCGGCAAGCCAGTGGTGCTTTCCAACAACAAGAACGTGGTAGGATTGACCTACACAAACGCACAGTATTCTTCTGATGTGAATGTTGTGGTGCCAGCAGGCGCAATTACAGACACTTGCGGAAACGCATATGAAGGATTTAATTTTACATTCACTACTGCTGACAAGGTGGCTAACGGCGTAGCTGCAGTTGTGGCAGCCGACGGCTCTGGCGACTACACAAAGATTCAGGACGCTCTGGATGCAATCTCTGACGACAGCAAGCGCAGCATCATCTACGTTAAGCCTGGTGTTTACAGCGAGAAGCTCGTTGTCGTAAAGAAGAACGTCAGCCTCATTGGCGAGGACAGAGACAAGGTCATCATCACTTGGAATGAGTGCAGTACAACTTCAACACTGCAGAACGGCACATATTCTACAGGCATTACTTCGACAGGAACAGATGCTTCTTACTCAATGCTTATCGCAGCCGACGGATTCTACGGCGAGAACTTCACAGTCCGCAACGATTATGACTATATCAATGGAACAGAGGGAAACAAGCAGGCTGTGGCTCTTGAGCACATCAACTCCGACAAGGCTGTGCTGAAGAACATCAAGATGGTATCTTTCCAGGATACTTATTATCCAAAGTCAGCTAAGAAGCGTGTATATTTGAAGGATTGCTACATACAGGGCGGAACTGACTACATCTTTGGTAGCGGAACTGCTTTCATTGATGGTGGTGTTATGAAGAACGTGCCAGGCGGACAGTACATGACTGCGGCTTCGGACCCAGCGGCTGACCAGGAGTTCGGTATCGTGATAAGCGGCGTTGAGGCTTCTTATGCCGACACAACAGGATTCGGCACCAAGAGAAAGTTCTATCTCGGTCGTCCTTGGAAGCTTGGAGCTACGACAACATACATCAACACTACATTCGAGAAGGACATGATTCAGCCTGCAGGATGGGCAGACTGGTCGGGTGCAAAAAATGATGCGAATTATTCAGAGTTCGGCTCTGTATTCGATGACGGCGACGAGGCTGCCGACCTTTCAAAGCGTGTTGAATGGAGCTCAGTGCTGACAGCTGCCGAGGCTGCTCGCTGCAACAAGGAGAACGCATTCAACTACGGCGCAGGCAACGCATGGAACCCAACTCCATACTGCCAGGAGCCAGAGGTCGTGTCTAACGTAGTGAACAACGTAGGAACTCTTTCTTGGACTCCTTCATACTTCGCAGTAGGATACGTAGTGTTCAAGAACAACGTCTTCTATGATTACTCAGAAACAGCTTCATATACCGATGCTGCATACACAGACGGCGATGTTTATCAAGTTGCCGCATACAACGAGTATGGCGCGCTTTCTGATAAGTCAAGCAACTCAACTGTAGGAGTGGAGGAGAACGAGGCAGAGACTTCGTCAATCCTTGTGAACACAGTCGTTGAGAGCGACCTCGTATTCACTAAGGAAGTAGCAAGCCTTTCTGTATTGCCGTTGACTGGCGGCTCATACAGCTTCGCAGTCAGCGGCACATCAGCAAATGTGTCAATCCTTCCTGCCGGCTCATACATCGCATTCGTAACAGATGCCGACAACAAGGTATATGCTCAGAAGTTCGTAAAGAAGTAAATTTCTGATTTTAAATTAGATAATGAAGCCTCTCGCATCAGTGCGAGAGGCTTTTTATTTTTATAAACAATAGGTTAATGGATTTCTTAAAAAGTTAAAAACAAAAGAAACCCCTCAATATGTTTTGATAGTTTTTTGCTTTGCGTTATCTTTAAAAAATTATTACAAAGCAAATTTCCTTTCGGTATGAAGAGATTGTTTTTATTCATATTTGCAGCAGTCGCATGCTCTCTCCTCAATGCGGCTACGCCTTTGTATGTGTTCTCGTGGGACGGCGTGAACAGCGATGATGTGGTCGCAAACACTATATACACCGACCCTCAGAATGTGACATCCGTTCTCGTGAAAAGAAGCGGATTGTCCAAGAGCAGCGAGATAATGTCCACCAAGGTGAGGACAATAGAAATGGACCTTACTCATGTAGTCGCAACTGCTTCAACCGGACAGAGCATCGGCTCTCTGGTATGCTTCCTTAAGAACGGCAGCACCAGCCAGCCTTGTACTATAAACGTCTATTATTCCAACGGAGGAGATTGGGTCCTAACCGATTCATATACGGTGAAAGTGCAGGATTCTCTGCATTACAAGCCGATGAACATAATCACAAAATCGAAGGTCAACAAGGTGAAGTTCGATTTTTCTGTTGATACATACTTGTATGAGTTGGCTCTTTATGACAATGAGAACATAGACGGCGCGCCAATATTTGTGTCGTCAAATCCTGTGGCTCAGGAGAGAATCCCTTCTGCCGGCGATATTTGCTTGTCGTTCGACGAGTACATCTCGCTGAACACAGCGAGCGAAGGAATAAGCTTCGGCAATGCCTCTATTATAGAGAGCTCTGTCTATGGCAATATGCTGAAGGTAAGCTACTCTGGGTTAGATGCGGCTTCCTCATTGGTTATACCATCGGACGTGATTCGTGACCTCGACGGCAACGCTTGCGGCACTTCAATCAACTTGCAGTTCAATAACGATGTTCAAGGACCGTCAATGGAAAGCGTGACACCAGCGCAAGGCACGACGATTCATGTGCAGGATCTTGGCGAGGAGCATCGTATGATAAGACTCAAGTTCAACGAGAAGATAATGCTTAGCCTTGATGCGCAACTGGGCTACAAGAACATAGCGATAGACTGCGGCGGCAATAGCATGGGCAACGTGTTCCCTATGGCGGAGGACAGTGTGCTTGTGCTGAGCTACTCCGGACTGGATTATGACAAGCCATGCACATTTACCATCCCTGCCGGATTCATAGAAGACATAAGCGGCAACTCGTGGGCTGGAGCGCAGCTCTCGTATGTGACATGCGAAAGAGACCATGCCGCTCCGCAGATAGTGGGACAGAGCATAGCTAACGGTGACACGGAAAAGAACATTTCCGGCAGCCTTCAGATAACATTCAACGAGGACGTGAAAATCGTCAGCCAAGGCGCGACGGTCAACGGAAAGCCTGCCGTATTGACAGCCAACGGCAACATCGTCGGCTTGAACTACAGCAATCTTGACTATTCGTCGGAACAGACAATCTCTTTGGCTTCAGGCTGCATTGCTGACACTTGCGGCAATGCTTACGAGCAGCCGTTGAGAATATCGTTCACAACGAAGCAGAAAGAGATGGAGGAAGTCACTTTCATCGTGGGCAAGGACGACGGAAACGGATATGACGACAGTTATTCGACAATACAGGAGGCTATAGACGCCATTGACGATGACTCGCAGCGCTCTATCATATATGTGCGTCCAGGTGTTTACAACGAGAAAATCGTAGTGGACAAGAAGAATGTCAGCATTATCGGTCAGCACAGAGACAGCGTGATAATCACTTATGACGAGTGCGCTTCCACATCGACAGATATGCCGTATAACAATACCGGCTTGACAATAGACGACTTAGGTTCGGCAGTGGCATCGTACACAATGCTTATCGCTGCAGACAAGTTCTATGGCGAGGGATTCACTGTCCGCAATAGCTACGACTGGATAAACGGTACCGACAACAAGAAGCAGAACGTGGCTCTGAGCCGCACAGCAGGCGACAGCATCGTGCTGAACAATGTGGTGTTGGAAGGCGTGGAGAATGTTTACTACTCAAAGAAGAGCACAGGCAGAGTGTATATGAAGAAATGCCATTTCCTTGGCGGTTTGGATATAATAACTTCCGGTGGAACTGTGGTTGCGGATTCATGCTCGTTCAATGTGATAGAAGGGGGCAACAGCCTGTCGGCAGCCTTCCCAAGCGAATACGACTTCGGCATAGTGCTTCTGAACTCAAATGTCGTATTGGCGGACACAACAGGATTCTTCCCTGCAAGAGAAAATACCTATGTTGTAGGACATCCGAAGAAGGACGACGTTAAGATTTCGATGAAGAACTGCTTCTTCGAGAGCGGAATCCTCAGCGCAACGGCATGGAGCGACAACATAGGCAATGAGCAAGTCGAACTCGTTGACTTCAGTGAGTACGGCACACTCTTCATGAGTCAGGAAGAGGCAAATGCAGCCAGCCAGCGTCCTGAGTATGTCAAGATATTGACAGCGAACCAGGCCGAGAACGTGAACGCCGACAGAGCCATGAACCTCGGCACAAAGGGCGGAGTGTGGAACCCATACATGTACAGCCAGAGACCAGACAGCGTGATTGTGAATTTCGACGTGAACGTTGAGGACGGATACTGCATCATGACATGGCCTCAGAACAAGCACGATGTCGGATACATTATATATAAGAACGGAAACTACCTCGCCAATGTGACCAGCAACGAACTGACAGATTATTTGTACAGCGGCAACGACATTTATGAGGTGGCTGCTTACAACGAATACGGCGCGATGTCGCCAACGTCGCTGAATTATCATGCATCGGACGAAGTCGGCGGTGATGCATTCATAATGGTGCAGCCAAACATCGGCGTTAACGAGGCGGTAGTCGAAGGCTCTCTGCTGGCGTTCAATGTCGTAAGCGGCAGTCTGAAGTTCAAGAGAGACGATATAAGCAAGGTGGAGATCTATAGCCTTAATGCAGAAAGAGTAGTGAGCGCCAATGTCGCTGGTTCAGATTCGGTAGGTGTGAGCGTGCTTGCGCCAGGAACGTATGTGGCGAGAGCTCTGAGCAACGACGGTATCGTCTATGTCGAGAAGTTCATCGTGAAGTAGCGAATCCTGCGCTTCACGTCCTTGTAACCAAACGCCGTTTTTTACAAGAAAATCTAAATCTTGCATTAAGAACGGCGTTTATATTGGTTTTTTACATCAATGTTTGCGAATTTTGCAACTTATTGTGGGCGTCGGTATGTTATGATGTCTTTGTTTTACCGTGTAATAAAAATCGCATTATGTACAAGTGTGAAGAAGTGCTTCCTTATGGCAATCAGGGGGAGAAGAAGCGCCAGCAGGTGGAGACCATGTTCGACTCAATATCCGGCGCTTATGACAAGATGAACAGAATGATGACGCTCTCGCGCGACATAGAGTGGCGTCGCAAGGCCATTGACTCGCTCAAGGAGTACGACCCAAAGAAAATCTTGGACATTGCCACAGGAACAGGTGACTTTGCGATTGAGAGCTGCAACCGTCTTGTGCCAGACTCGGTGATGGGCGTGGACATAAGCGAGAAGATGATGGAAGTGGGCAAGGAGAAGGTGGCAAAGCTCGGGCTGCAAGACAAAATCTCGTTCCGCTACGGCGACAGCCTGGCTCTTGAGTTTGCCGACGCCTCGTTTGACGCGGTAACGATAGCGTTCGGAGTGCGCAATTTCCAGAATCTTGAAGTCGGACTGAAGGAGATGTCGCGTGTGTTGCGTCCGGGCGGACGGCTTGTGATACTCGAGATGTCCGAGCCGTATAAGATATTCAAGCCATTCTACTGGCTTTACGCCAAGGTTGTCATACCATTCATAGGCAGAATGATGTCCAAGAACGACAGCGCATACAGCTACCTGCCGGCGTCAATCAGCGTATTTCCGCACGGCAAGCCTATGTTCGAGCTTCTTGAGAAAGTGGGCATGACGGATGTTAAGCGCAGAAGATTCACATTCGGAGTCTGTTCGCTGTATCTTGCCACGAAAAAATAAGCTAACCCGAGCAAGATGATTTACCCAGAAAACTTAGAGCAAAAGATAGGTTTCGACAAGATAAGAACTTTGCTGAAAAAGCATTGCGGCAGCACTATGGGCGAATCCGAAGTGGATGCAATGGCTTTCACAGCGGATATTGACGAGATAAGCATGATGCTGGACGAGACTTACGAGATGACAACGCTGATGCAGGAGGACGGGTTCTTCTCTGCGGTGAATGTGGCGGATCTGCGTGAGAGCCTCGACCGTGTGAAGATAGAAGGACTGTACCTTGAGGTGGACGAAATGGCGGAGCTGCGCAAGGCTCTGGAGACACAGGAAAGCGTGGTGTCGTTCATCATGTCCCGGACCGACGAGACATGTCGCCGGTTGCGTGAGAAGGCGGCAGAGTCGCTCACGTTCCCCGATATAATAAGAAGCATAAACACGATACTCGACAAGTACGGCAACATGAAGGACTCGGCGTCGCCACGTCTCATGGAGATAAGGCGCGAGTCGGTGCGTGTGCAGTCGGGCATAGGACGGCTTGTGCAGAGCATAATGGCTCGTGCGCGCGAGGACGGCTATATCGACAAGGATGTGCAGCCGTCGGTGCGCGAGGGCAGACTTGTAGTGCCGGTGATTCCTGCCTACAAAAGGCGTTTCAAGGGCATAGTGCATGACGAGTCGGCGACAGGCAAGACCGTTTACATCGAGCCGGAAGCCGTCGTCGAGGGCAATAACCGCTTGTGTGAGCTTAAAGCGGAAGAGAAGAGGGAAATCATCGCCATTCTCACAGCTTTTGCCGACACTTTGCGCCCGCGTCTTCCAGAGATAGCCACATGCTTCGAGTACCTCGGATATGTTGATTTTGTTTTGGCAAAAGCCCGTTTCGCCAAGGAGCTGGACGGCATAAGGCCGGTGGTCAACGACTCCAGAGCCATAAGCCTGATAGGCGCGCGCCATCCGATATTGGAACTGTCGTTGAGAAGCCATGGTAAGAATATGGTGCCGCTGGATGTGCGTCTGCCGCAGGGCAAGCGCATACTGCTCATAAGCGGTCCGAACGCTGGCGGCAAGTCGGTGTGCTTGAAGACTGTAGGACTTCTGCAGTACATGATGCAGTGCGGACTGCTTGTGCCAGTCAGCAGAGACAGCGAGATGGGCGTTTTCAAGAGCATGTTCATAGACATAGGCGACGAGCAGAGCATAGAGAACGACCTTTCCACATACTCGTCGCACCTTCTGAACATGAAGAGCATCGTGAAGAACGGCGACGGCGACTCGCTCATACTCATAGATGAGTTCGGCAGCGGAACAGAGCCGCTCATCGGCGGAGCCATAGCCGAGGCATTGTTGGAAGAATTTGACGAAAAAGGCATAAACGGCATAATCACAACACATTACACAAACCTGAAGCATTATGCCGACGAGGCGGAAGCGATAGTCAACGGCGCGATGCTGTATGACAGGAAAGAGATGTGCCCGCTGTTCCAGTTGCAGATAGGCAACCCGGGAAGCTCGTTCGCCATAGAAATAGCGCGCAAGATAGGATTGCCGGAGACGGTGGTGCAGAACGCCATAGACAAAGTGGGCGAGGATGTGGTGAATTACGACAAGCACTTGCAGGACATAGCCCGCGATAAGAAATACTGGGCGCAGAAGCGTCAGCAGATACGTCTGCGCGACAAGCATATAGCCGAGATAGAAGACAAGTACGGAGCTTATCTCGAGAATGTGAACACAGAGCGCAAGGAGATAATCCGCAAGGCGAAGGAGGAGGCCAAGCGCATACTGAAGGAGGCTAACGCCAATGTAGAAAACACCATCAGGCAGATAAAGGAGTCGCAGGCGGACAAGGAGAAGATAAAGCAGGCAAGACAGAAGCTGAGCGATGCTAACGCCATGCTCGTCAAAGAGAACAGCGACGACTTCGACCGCAAGGTCAAGAACATGGAGCAGCGCCGCAGCAAGAGAGGCAGCGCCGAGCCGAAACCGGAGAACGATGCGATAGCAGTCGGCGACAATGTGGTGATAGCAGGGCAGAGCGTCGTGGGACAGGTGGAGGAAGTGAATGCTAAGAAGGCTATCGTGAGCTTCGGACAGATACGCACGACTGTTGATATAAAGCGTCTTGAGAAGGTAAGCCGCAATGCAGTGAAGAGAATGAACCGGACTGTCGGATTCATCGGCACCAACCCGGTAGAGAAGATGCGCGAGAAGAAGAAGCACTTCACGAGCGAGATAGACATACGCGGAATGCGTGCCGACGAGGCTGTGAGGATTGTGCAGGGATATATCGACGACGCCATAATGATAGGCATAGGCAGTGTGAGAATCCTCCACGGCACAGGAACAGGAGCGTTGCGTGTGGCCGTGCGGCAGTATCTTGCCACAGTCAAGGAAATCGAGTCGTACCACGACGAGCATGTGCAGCTCGGCGGCAGCGGCATAACCGTGGTCGAGTTTTAAAAATAAAGACATGAGTATGCGTGTAAACATATTAATTGCGTTTGCGCTTTTGGCGCAGGTCTTATCCGCGCAGCAGTACGAGACCAAGGCGTACAAGAACACGGTAAAGACCATGCGCACGTCGCTCAA
>CAMHCZ010000063.1 GCA_946183755.1 uncultured bacterium
AATTTATAAGAGAGTAGATGAAGCTATTCCTTTCAGGAAGTCGCTTGCCTGCTTGAGATTCTCGATTTTGCCAACGTCTATCAGCTTTAAATCGTCGTGCTCGTAGCCGATGATTTTGTTGGCTTTCATGGCTGACAGATAAAAGTCGATGATGGAGAACTTGCCGTCCCATTTCTCCATTTCCGCGAAAAGAGAAGGGGAGAATACGTGAATACCGGAAAAGGCGAGGTGCTTGAACATTGACGCGTCTATTTCCTCGTCTTTAGGCTTCGTTTCGCCGGTCGTGTTGTTCAGCCATCCGCATAAACGCATATCATCATTGAACAGCAGGTTGCGTGACGATTTACGGTCGCTGACGAGCAGTGTGGCTGCAGAACTGGACTCTATGTGATGGTTGTACAGTTCTCGCAGGTCGGCATTTGAGAAAATGTCCACGTTGTGCACAAGGAACGGCTTGCCGTCGTCGAAGAAGTGCGCCGCTTTCTTTATGCCGCCACCAGTTTCGAGAAGCATTCCGCGCTCGTCGGATATTTCGATGCGTATGCCGAAGTTGTTGTTCTCGCGCAGAAAGTCGATTATTTGCTCGGCGAAGTGGTGGACGTTCACGATGATTTCGTCAAAACCGTTGGCGGTGAGTTTCTCTATGATGTGCTGTATCAGAGGTTTGCCGTTGACTTCGACCATGGCTTTTGGGCGGTCGTCGGTCAGTGGTTTGAGTCTTGTGCCGAGTCCTGCGGCGAATATCATTGCTTTCATAATCAGTCCTTTTTTAGAAGTTGAAATCTTGGTTTATGCCACGCTCGCGATGTATCAGTCTTACTTTCACACCGAATTTCTTGGCTATATGCTCCGCTGTGTGCTGTGCCGAATAGACTGACCTGTGCTGGCCTCCGGTGCATCCGAAGCAGACAGAGAGGTTTGCGAATCCACGTTTCAGGTAGTCAACGATGTGCGCATCCACAATCTTGTGAGCCGACTGCAGGAATCGTGTTATCTCGCCTCTTTCCTCGAGGAAGTCTATGACAGGCTTGTCGAGTCCGGTCAGCTGCTTGTATTCGTCGTATCTGCCAGGATTGTTCATTCCGCGGCAGTCGAACACATAGCCTCCGCCATTACCGCTGTCGTCGCTTGGAATGCCTTTCTTGAACGAGAAGCTATAGACGGTGACGGTCAGTTTATCGACATTTTCAGATGGATATTCTGGCTCAGAGTCCTTAGTCTCAGTCAGTTGGACAAGCACGGATTTCAGATAAGGGTAGTTGTTAGCAATGCCTTCGTTGAGCGATTCCTTCAGGTTGTTCAGCGCGAATGGTATGCTTGCTATGAAATGCTCCTTCTGCTCGAAATAGCCGCGGAAACCGTATGCGCCAAGCACTTGCAGTGTGCGGAAGAACACGAAGAGTTTTAGTTTCTTCTCGAAAGCGGCGGCATCTACAGATTGATATTTAGACAGGGCGTCGAGATAGTGCTTTATCAGTTCCTTTTTCAGCGGAGCAGGGTAGTTAGCTCTTGCCTGCCAAACGAACGAAGCAACGTCGTAGTATATCGGGCCTCGTCTGCCGCCTTGGAAGTCGATGAAGTACGGCTCTCCGTCCTTTATCATTACGTTTCTGGACTGGAAGTCACGGTACAGGAATGTGTTTGTGTTCTCGGCGAGCAGGTCGTCGGCGAGTTTGCGGAAGTCGTCCTCGAGTTTTGTCTCAAGGAACTGAATTCCAGTGGCTTTCAGGTAGCAGTATTTGAAGTAGTTGAGGTCCCACATGACGGAGTCGCGGTTGAATTCGGCTTGTGGGTAGCACACTGAGAAGTCAAGCCCTTCAGCGCCCTTGAACTGCATGTCAGGCAGTCTTTCGATGGTCTTGAACAGAAGACTCTTTTCTTCGTCGGAGAAACATGATGTCTTCACACCGTTAGCCATAGCGTCGAAGAGAGCGGTAGAGCCAAGGTCTTCCTGCAGATAGAACATATAGTCGTCGGTGTGGCAGAAAACTTTTGGCGTTGGCAGTCCTTGTGCGGCGAAATGCTCAGCCAGCTTGATGAAGCTTCTGTTCTCCTCGGCCGATTCTCTGTGTCGCCGTTGCTAAGTCTGAAATATTGTCTGTTTGAGCCGGCTCCCTTGAGTTTAGTCACGGCAGAGGCGTCTATTTTGAAGTGTTTCCTGAATAGTTCTGAGAGTTCTTCTGTGTTCATTTTTTTTCGTTTGTTTTTTATGAATACGAAGGTAGTAATTTCGGAATTACAAGCATAGGTCAATGGTTTAAAATTTCTATATTTGCATTTTGTGCGTCTTGCTTGACGCATGATTGAATATAAGGACAAAACCTAAGATATAAAAGAGAAAATGGCGACGGAAAAAGGAAAGAAATCAGCAAAACCGACTCAGAAAAAGTCTTTCTGGCAATCATTGAAAAGCTTTCTGACAGACAGAAGAACGCATATCGCATTGGGTGTGCTTATATGCGTGTGTGTGCTTTATCTTGCCATATCGATGATTTCTTATTTCTTCACTGGCGCCGAGGATAACAGCATAGTGAGCAATAACGGGCTGTTCTCGCTCACGCCCGGCGACAAGATTTCCAACTGGGGCGGCCGTCTTGGCGCCTACGCTTCGGAATGGCTTGTGAATGACTGTTTCGGCATCGCCTCGTTCTTCTTGCTTGGCATGTTCGCGCTTGTCGGACTTCGTCTGATAGGCGTGCGAATGGAGTCGTTCTGGAAGACGCAGATAATGCTTGTGTGCGGATTGATATGGACCTCGTTCTCAATCAGTTTCTTCTTTTACGGGCTTTATGAAGACTTCATAAACTTCGGCGGCAACTATGGCAGGGAGATGAGCGAGAAACTTTCTGACAATGTCGGCATACCAGGCACGTTCCTTATAATACTTGCGTTCCTTGTGTTGTTCATAGTCTTTTTCCACCAGGAGACTCTGCCATATTTGGCAAGCCTTTGTCAGAGATTCTGGGCATGGTTCAAGGAACTTTTCGCTCATAAGGTTCCAGAAGAATTGATTGAAGGCGAAGAAGAGGTTGAGCCAGAGAATGTTCCAGGCGATGAGGTGAGGGATAATGGAGAGGAGAAAAGCAATGTCGTAGTTCCTGTCGTAGCCCAAACAGATAAAGGCGCAGACGAAGGCGAGGAGGACGGTAATGATGACGGCTGGACCATAACTGAGGGACCAGAGAGCGTGCATACCGAATCGGTTGACAATAACGTAACGCCTCAAACGCCGACACCAGAACCAGCTCCAGCTGTTTTGTTCTCAGTGCAGGCCGGCGGCAACGAAGGCGATGGCGCTCATGCTCCGTCCGACAATACGCCAAGCGTTATAGACGACTCTGACGATAATATGCCAGGTCTTGACGAACTCGGAGAATACGATCCGACACTTGACCTGTCGCATTATAAATATCCAGAACTCTCGCTGCTCAAGGACTATGGCAACGAAAAGCCGGCTGTGAACCTCGAGGAGCAGAACGCCAACAAGAAGCGAATAACAACGACACTGAGCAACTACGGCATCGAGATAACAAGCATTTCGGCTACAGTAGGACCGACAATCACGCTTTACGAGATTGTGCCTAAGCCGGGTGTGAGAATCTCGAAAATCAAGAGCCTCGAGAGTGACATAATGCTCAGCCTCGCAGCCACCGGCATACGTATCATCGCGCCGATACCGGGCAAGGGAACGATAGGTATCGAAGTACCTAACGAGAACAAGCAGATTGTGTCTATGATGTCGATGATGAGCTCCAAGAAGTATCAGGAGGCAAAGGAGAAATACGCTCTGCCAATCGCGCTCGGCAAGACGATAACAAACGAGGTGTTCGTGTTCGACCTCGCCAAGGCGCCTCACATGCTCGTGGCTGGTGCTACCGGTCAAGGTAAGTCTGTCGCTCTGAACGCCATCATCACTTCGCTGCTGTACGCCAAACATCCGGCTTACATGAAGTTTGTGATGGTTGACCCAAAGAAGGTGGAGTTCACGCTGTACAGCAAGATAGAGCGTCAGTTCCTGGCGAAAGTGCCGGACGAGGAAGAGCCAATCATAACCGATGTCACAAAGGTTGTGCAGACGCTCAACTCCCTGACCAAGGAGATGGACGACCGCTACACGCTGCTCAAGAAGGCTGGCGTGAGAAACATAACGGAGTACAACGACAAGTTCATACACAGAAGGCTTAATCCGGAGAAGGGACACCGATTCCTGCCTTACATCGTCGTTGTGATAGACGAGTTCGGAGACCTGATAATGGTCGCAGGCAAGGAGGTCGAGCTGCCAATCGCGAGAATCGCTCAGTTGGCGCGTGCTGTCGGCATACACATGATAATCGCGACACAGCGTCCTTCTGTCAACGTCATAACCGGTATAATCAAGGCGAACTTCCCTACGAGAGTCGCTTGCCGTGTGACTTCGGTGGTGGACTCAAGAACTGTGCTTGACGCTTCCGGCGCTCAGCAGCTGATAGGTCGAGGAGACCTGCTTTTCTCGAAGGATGGCGAGACCACTCGTGTGCAGTGCGCGTTCGTGGATACTCCGGAGGTTGAGAACATCGTTGACTACATTGGCGAGCAGCAGGGTTATCCTACAGCGATGATTCTGCCAGACTATGACCCTAACGCAGGACAAAGCAACTATGCCGACCCATTCAGCGGCATTCCACAGCAGGTTCAGCAGGGTAGCGATGTCAATCCTAACGAGCGTGACCCGATGTTTGAGGAGGTGGCTCGCATGGTTGTGGCTTCGCAGCAAGGTTCGACTTCGAATATCCAGCGAAAGTTCAAGATTGGATTCAATAGAGCGGGCCGAATCATGGACCAGCTCGAGGCTGCAGGCATCGTCGGACCGTTCGAGGGAAGCAAGCAAAGGCAAATTTTAGTGCCTGACGAGTATAGTTTGGAACTAAAATTGCATCCGGAGAAGCAGCAAAATGCAAATGACACTAACACGTTAGAATCTTAAAAAGAACAGAACTATGAGACATTCATTATTTATAACTGCGGCATTGGCTGCATCTATCAGTTTTACAAGCGTTTGCGCACAGCAGCAGAGAACGCACCTCAAACCAGTGACAAAGGCTGACATCCCGTCGCAGACAGATGCTAAGGCAAAAGCTCTGCTCGACAAGGCTGCGGAAAAGTACAAGACCGACATCAAGGTGGATTTCAAAATCCTCGTGAATGACACCAAAACCGGCAAGAAAGACAACATTACTGGTGAGATAATGATGAAGGGAACGAAATTCAGACTCTCTGTTCCTGGCACACAGACATACTACGACGGCAAGTACGAGTACATCTACGTGGCTAAGGACAACGAAGTTTCCATCACGGTGCCAACAAAGAAAGACCTTCAGGAGGTTAATCCGGCATACCTGATGACAAGCTACACGACGAACTCCACCATACAGTTCAGCATGGACAATAAGAGTTCTGACCCAAACCACATCATCGACGTTTATCCAGACAGAAGCCAGGGCAAAGGCTACTACAAGGCGACAGTGAAGATAAACAAGAAAACGATGGAGCTTGTGTCGATTAAAATCTTGAGCCAGAATGGAGTACACACACTATTCACAGTGGTCAAGACACAGAAGAACAAATACGGCGACGCGTTCTTCACATTCTATCCGAAATCTCATCCAGGAGTTGTGGTCAACGACTTGAGGTAAAAATACCAAGGAGGCGGATTTTGACGTTCGTCTCCTTTTTTTTATTAACAGAAAAAGAGAATAAACATGGCAGAAAGAATTAAGTGCGTTATCATAGGCTCGGGTCCTGCTGGATACACCGCAGCCATATATGCGTCGAGGGCAAACCTTGCGCCAGTGCTTTACGAAGGAATGCAGCCAGGAGGACAGCTGACAACGACAACTGAAGTCGAGAATTTCCCTGGTTATCCTGAAGGCGTGGACGGCAACGAAATGATGGACCAGCTCAAACAGCAGGCACTGAGGTTCAACGCCGACATAAGAAGCGGCAGGATAACCGAGGCTGACTTGAGCAGCTGGCCTTATAAGCTTAAAGCCAACACGGATTATGAAATAGAGGCAGAGAGCATCATAATCTCTACTGGTGCGTCGGCTAAGTACCTCGGACTGGCTGACGAGAACAAGTACAGAGGCAAAGGCGTGTCGGCTTGCGCTACGTGCGACGGATTTTTCTTCAGAAAGAAGATTGTCGCTGTGGTCGGCGGCGGAGATACTGCATGCGAGGAAGCCTTGTATCTCAGTCAGTTGTGTCAGAAAGTCTATTTGATAGTGCGCAAGAATTATCTCCGTGCTTCCGACATAATGAAGAAGAGAGTGGAGGAAAGGGAGAACATCGAAGTGCTGTTCGAGCACAACACTGTGGGACTGTGGGGCGAAGGCAAGGTGCAGGGCGCTCATCTGGTGAAGCGCAAAGGCGAGGCCGACGAGCAGAACGTGGATATAGAGATAGACGGATTCTTCCTTGCCATAGGTCATCAGCCGAATTCATCGCTCTTCAAAGGGCAGCTGGAGATGGACGAGCAGGGCTACATACTGACCAAGGGCAATTCCACAGCGACGAGCGTAGAGGGCGTGTTCGCGGCTGGCGATGTGGCAGACAGTGTTTACAAGCAGGCTGTGATAGCCGCAGGCAGTGGAGCCAAGGCGGCTTTAGATGCCGAAAAGTGGCTCGCTTCCAAGGAGTAAACGTCAGATATGAGAAAAAGAAAGGCGGACTGTGCAGTCCGCCTTTTCTTTATTTCTTCTGGTCTTGCCTTATGCTGAATTTGTCAGCGCCTTCGCAGAACCCCAACAGCATCATCGCTCCTATGTAGTTGGTCTTGGTGTCTATGGATTCTATGTGCGCCAGTTCCTCTCTGTATTCCCGTTGAGTCTCCTTGTCGGCGTTCTTGTATTTCTCGTTGATGTTCTCGATGGTCCTGTAGATGAAAACCAGCTCGTCAATCTCGTCGTCGGTCAGTATCCCGTCTTCGGCAGCCTTGTTGGCGGCGGTGTAGAACATCTGTTTCTTCTTTACCGTCTTCTTGGCGTCGTGCTTCGGTCCGCATGCTGCCAGTGTGACGATTGCGGCTAAGCAGAGCAGTGAAATTATGTGTTTCATAACGCTTTCTTGTGTGTTTGTTTATCACAAAAGTAATGAATCGCTTTATAAAAGATAGTGGTTGAGTGAAAAAAAACGCAAAAGATTTGGAATAGAAATAATATAGTGATACCTTTGCACTCGCAAACCAAAAGCGGACGGCTCATTAGATCAACTGAATAGATCGTCACACTACGGATGTGAAGGTTGCAGGTTTGAATCCTGCATGAGTCACGAAACAAGAATCGGTCAACAGTCATTGTTGACCGATTTTTTTATTAAGTCATTTATGGATATAACTTACTTCATAAGCGCCTTTGTCGGATTGCTGGCAGGCGTGTTGTCTGGCCTGTTCGGCATAGGCGGCGGCATCGTCATGGTGCCTATGCTCGTGGCTGTGTTCGGGTGGCCTCTGCTCGAGGCTAATGCCGCATCGCTGGCGGCTATGCTTCTGCCGGTCGGTGTGCTGGGTTGCTGGGCTTATTACAAAGCCGGGTATGTGAACTTGCGCAACAGCCTTTGGATTTCGCTTGGACTCTTCATTGGCTCGTTTGGCGGAGCGGAGCTCGCCATGGCTATGAATGACAATGTGTCTTTGCTTTCGAAGTTGTACGCCGTGTTTCTTTTCTATGTGGCGATGGAGTATCTTGATGTGCCGGCGAGGATTTTCGGCAAATCTACGGCTGAGGGCGACGGGCAGAATGTGGAGCGCGCGTTCTGGCAGTTCCTGTTGCTTGGAACGGCGGCTGGAGTCGTGGCAGGACTGTTCGGCAAGGGCGGTGGAGTCGTTATCGTGCCGGTGCTGGTCAAAATATTCAAGTATAACTCAAAGGCTGCTGCCGCGACGTCGCTTGTCGCATTGCAGCTTCCGGTGGGTCTTCCGAGCGTGCTTGTCTATTACGACGGCGGCTATCTGCACATACTTTATGCGGCGATAATGGCGGCAGGAATCGTGTTTGGCGCGTTTTTTGGTTCAAAGCTGGCAATCGGCTTGCCTTCGAAATATTTCAAGAAGGTCTATGCCGTGTTTCTCATCGCGGTCGCCGTTTACATGGCGTTGCGCACCTATTAACAAAAGGAACACATAAATTGGAAAAGAAAGGTCACTTTTATACCTTTGTGAACAAACAACATGCAAGTTAAAATGATAAGAAAATACCTGTTGACAGTGTGTGTGGCTCTGACATTAGGACTCACAGCAAACGCCCAGATTACCGACTCTATATGGACCGACGACGACCTTATGAAAGAGCTGGAGATGGAGGAGAGAGCCAAGAACGCCAAGAAAGCGGAGAAAGTGCTTGCCAAGGCCATCGGAAAAGGCTCGAAAGGCAATGTGGAGGAAGCATACAACCTTCTGAACGAGGCCATCAGTCTCGATTCCACAAACGCAACTCTTTATTACAACCGAGCATTCGCGCAGAGTCTCAGATACCATGTGAAGGAGGCGATTAAGGACTACAGCAAGGCGATCGAACTGGATTCGCTTTACACAAATGCCTATCTGAACCGCGGATTAAGCTATGCTGAGGACAATGACAACCTCAGAGCGATAGAGGATTTCACCAAGGTGATAGAGCAGGATTCCGCTTATTCCGAGGCTTATTACTACAGAGGCGTGGCTTATTACTTCCTTATCCGCTTGGACTCTGCGGTGGCGGACTTCACGACAGCCATAGAGCTTGATTCCGCTTACTCCGACGCATATTACAACCGTGCGCTTATAAAGAGCCGTCAAGGAGAGTTGAAGGGCGCTATAGCCGATTATTCCGAGGCGATAAAGTACAATCCGTTTGACGCTGATTTCTACAACAACAGAGGCCAGGTGCAGTATGTGCTTAAGAATTACCGCGCGGCAGTGGCGGACTTCAATAAGACCCTTTATCTGGATCCTGACATGGCGAGAACATACGTCAACCGCGGCAATGCCCACTTCATGCTAAAGGACAAGACGAGTGCCTGCATCGACTGGAACCAGGCGAGAGAGATGGGTTTTGCGTTCAATAAAAACGATGAGACATTCCTTAGCAAGGTTTGCAAGAGAATGCAGTAAGTATAACACCAATCAAAAACAGACAATTATGAAAAGACTTTTTATAGCAGTAGCGGCATCATTGCTGGCAATGGCGTCATTCGCGCAGAGCACGCCGCAGGAATTCATGCAGAAAGCCAAGGCGAGAACAGGCTATGGCGATTATCAAGGAGCGATAGCCGACCTCAGCAAGGCTATTTCCATGGAAGCGACATATGTGCCTGCATACGTTGAACGTGGCATTGTTCGTCAGCAGAGCGGCGACCAGAAAGGCGCTTTGGTTGACTTCGACATGGCGATTGCCATCGACCCTTCGTATGTGCGTGCGCTGAACGCCCGCGGCACGCTCCTGATGGAGATGGACAAGATAGACGAGGCGATAGCCGATTTCGACAACGCGATAAAGCAGATGCCGACCTATGGCAACGCTTTCCTGAATAGAGGAAAGGCGAAACTCAAGAAGGGCGACAAGGACGGCGCGTGCATCGACTTCGAAAACGCCGCTCTCTACGGCAAACAGAAGGCTCTGGACCTGAAGAAGAAATCTTGCTATTAAGTATGGTTGACGTAGCACAGAGAAGAAACAAGGCGGTGGAGCTGTTCAAGAGCGGCTTCAACTGCGCCCAGGCAGTGGCGATAGCCTACAGCGACGTGCTGGGCATGTCCGACGAGGAGGCAGCCAAGGTTTCCGGCTCGTTCGGTGGCGGCATGGGACGAATGGGCGAGGTGTGCGGAACGCTTTCCGGAGCGTTCATGGTCATGGGGCATCTGATACCCGTCATTGACCCTAAGGATGCGGCTACGAAACAGGCTAACTATGCAGCGGTGAGGGAACTTGCCGACAGGTTCAAGGCAGTGTTTGGCAACATAAGGTGCGCTGACCTGTTGCAGGAGAAGAAAACAAGGCATACGCCATCGGCCGACGACCCCAACGCCGAGTTCTACGCCAAGCGTCCATGCGCATTCTATGTGGCTGTGGCTGCGGAGCTGGTGGGGGAGCGCATAAAC
>CAMHCZ010000064.1 GCA_946183755.1 uncultured bacterium
ATGCTGGCCGACTCGCTGCCAGATACTTATGGACGCGCATTGTTCGACCAGTGGAAGTCCGAAGACGGAGTATGCTTCCTCATAGACCCGCCGTACCTCTCGACGCAGGCGAGCACCTACACTGGATACTGGCGATTGCGCGACTATCTCGATGTGCTGCGCTTGCTGCACGACACCAACTACTTCTACTTCACGTCGGAGAAAAGCTCCATCATCGAGCTCTGCGAGTGGATGGGCGAAGGGCATGTTGTCGGCAACCCCTTCGCTGGTGCCGTGAAGGTGGAGCAAGGCGCTCATCTGAACCATACGGCGCGCTACACCGACATAATGCTTCACAAGCACAAAACAAAAGGTGGAGGACAAGCGGCATGATCAACAAGTATTACCAGACGTTGCGCGACATTCTGAATAACGGACGCACGCAGAACAACAAGAAAGGCGGTATCAAGTACCTCACTAACTACGTGCTTGAACTCACGCCAGCCGACCTGCTCGACATATTCGAGACACACGGCATCGCCAGAAAGAAGCTCAGGACAGAACTGCAGATGTTCGAGGCAGGAATCACCGCCACAGAGCAGTACAGGGCTGAAGGCATCACGTGGTGGGACTATTGCGGTGAGCAGCTCGTCAATTCATATCCGACATATATCCGGAAACTTCCGGCTCTTGTCGAGAGAATTCGCGGCGAGATGCGCACAAGCAAGAATTATGTCTTGTTCCTCGGCGAGACTGGCGCTGAGACAAACCAGCAGCCCTGTCTTTCGCTGGTGCAGTTCCAGATAGAAGGAGGTGCGCTCATTGTGTCAGCCTATCAGCGCAGCAGTGATGCGAGCCTCGGCTTGCCGTCCGACATCTACCATTTGTACCTGATGTCGCGTGAGGTCGGCTTGCCGCTCAAGAGCATCACGCTCTTCCTTGCCAACGTACACATCTACGAAAGCAACCTGCTTAACACATTCAGGCTGTTGCAAGGAGAAAAGGATGTCAAGTTCACGCTGAATGTGTGATTAAGTGCTGTTTAAGCGTTGATTAAACGAAAGAAGCGGGCGACACTATGCTGTCGTCCGCTTCTCTTATAAAAAATGTACTTTTCGTTTTGAAAATGTGTACTTTTCGTTTTGGCGATTATATGACATTCTCAGAACAAAATGCATTGGCACGATATCTTTGACAGAAGAAAAGACATAAGCAGAAGCAGAAAAACAAACTATAAAACACAAAGACTATGGGAAAGTACACAAAAGAAGAATTAGCTGAAATATACAAACAGAAAAAGGAACTTTTTGAACTTTTACTGAAAAAGGTAGGCCTTAAGAGAAAAGATCTTTACGACTTGGCGAGACAAGACTTTGTTGTTTCAAACATTGATGAATTGACTAAAGCCGAGAAAAAACAATTTGACAAGCTGTATTTTGACATAGGGAAAAAACGCAGATTCAAACCTATTCAGCATATAACCATGAAATTCAGCATAAGCATAGAGGAAGACGAAGAGACAGGATGGTATGTCGGGCAATGCATTGAAATACCTTCTGCGATGAGTCAAGGCAAGACCATTGAAGAACTAAAAGGGAACATTAAAGAAGCCATCGAACTTGCCATCAATTCACAAAACGAGCAATAGACAAAATGAGCAGAAGTAGAAAGAAAGTTTGTGGAGGCATGATTTGCGGAATGTATGGCAGATCAAGAAAATGGGGCAAGCGGAAATGCCACAAGAAGTTCCGCGCGGCTATACATCACGGCAAACTTGTATTCAGAATGAGAGAAGTGATGAACACTTGGGACATGGGAGGAGACGGGAAAATGGTCTATACCTGGGATAAGAATAGTGACTGCTATAAAAAATACACAAGAAAATAACTATGAAAGACAGAAAAACGACAACGACACATAGACATAGACCTATACCAATGCTCTACGGCAGCGAAGGGAAAAGGTTTATTGAGAGGGCGAAGAATCCTCCAAAACTACCTGAAGAAGTAGAACGCATGAAAAAGAATCACGAGATATTCAAAGCAGCAGAGAAAAGAGGAGAACTTGAGCGTATGAATAAAAATCTACCATACATAGAGGTGAAATCCGCCATATACATTATGGAACTATCATTGCTAATCACCTTCAGCGATGGCTTTGAACGCGTTATTGACTTTTCAGGATTCTTAAAAAGACATCCGCACCCACAGCACGACAAATACATGAAACCTGCGAACTTCAAGAAATTCAAAGTCGAAAACGGGAATATCAGCTGGGGAGAAAACCACGATTTGGCATTTCCTGTCGCCGCTTTGTACAAAGGAGATTTAGAGCTTTGCTGCGACGAAGAAATCAGTTCTATCTACCAAACAACAGTCCACACATTCAGAGCGGAATTGAATATCGGCGATGTTGTATATGTAATCAAGACAAACATTGACTGCACCAATAAAATAAAAAGGACTCGAATTGATGACATAAGATACTCTTGCGCCAGCAACAAAATAGAATATTCAACAGAGGATGTCAATCACTTCGAAGGACAGGGCTGGTTCGGTTCTGTATATAGCAAAAGCGAGAATCAGGAAAACTTCACGGACATAATATTTCTCAGAAGAAAAGACGCGAAAGAATATCTTGACAGATACCTCTAAAAAATAAAATAAAGAATCGGTTGTCAGAGGCTGGGCAGCTCCAATTGCTACCGAGCATAACAACCAACTCCTTATTCTCTGATAAAAGTTTCCATTGACAGGTTCCCGACCCATGCACATTCCGTGCACGAGCCACAAGGGGATTCAAACGCCCTACACTAAGTGCCAACGGTCAAGTAACCTCACCCAGTTGGGGAACTCTATCAAAGGATAAGACATTCAGCGGCTCATGTCACAATGACTCGAAGTTTGAATATCTTTTCGATGCAAATATAAAAACAAGAAATCCACACGTCCGAGAATGTCAAGGTTGACATCATGACAAATAAAAAGCGCACAAGACGAACACTCTCGTATTCTCTTATGCGCCTATTCTCTTCAACATACTGACATTCAGTATATTTTGTGGAGCTGACGGGAGTCGAACCCGTGTCCAAACGAGGAACCAATCCGCTTTCTACATGCTTATCTTCGCCTTCGGTTTTCGTGCATCCGCAAGACCGAAGCCACCAACGAATGCCTTATCCGCTAAAATCTCACACACGCCGCACGGCCGGCGCATGCTATCCCCGATTTTACCACACCACTTTGCCAGACGCTTCAGGGCTTGGCTTCTGAGTGATGTCTTGTCTCAGCACCTTGTGCCGAGATTAAGCCGACCTACTATTATTCGGTTAGGCAGCAAGAGCGTAGTTATTCTCGCCAGTTATAGTTTACCCGATGAGATTAAAGTGCTTATCAGACAATGCACTGCATGCTTACGCATTACTTCTACCCGCTGTCAAAACCAGGCAGCCCCTTACTCTTAAGGTGTTAATGCGACTGCAAATGTATGCAATAAAACGATATGGCAATGAAAACAAGGCTGATTTTTCACTTCAGCGCTATGTCGAGTATCTCGCTCGGAGAAGTGACCATGTGGCTCGGCGAGCAAGCCTCGAGCTCTGCCTTGGAGCGGAATCCCCACAATACCGCCACGGAGTCCAAACCGGCGTTTCGGGCGGTGTTCATGTCGATGGACGTGTCGCCCACGTAGAGCGCCTGGCTCTTGTCATGGATGCCGCAGTCGCTGAGTATGTCGAAGACGATGGCTGGGTCGGGCTTCACGTTGTAGCCCTCGCGATGCCCATAGACGGCGTTAAACTCGAAGTCCGGAAACGAGTTTCTTATGACCCTGCATGTGCCTTCGTGATATTTGTTCGATGCCACAGCCGTCATTATGCCGCGGGATTTGAGCGCGCCGAGCAGCTCCACGATGCCGGGATAAGGCTTGGTCAGGTCGGTGCTGTGGTCTTTGTAATAACTAAGGAACAGCTCCCTCATGCGAGCCTCAACGCCTGGCACACGAGCCTCCTCGGGCAGCGCACGATGGAAAAGCATGCCGATGCCGTTGCCCACGAACATCTTGTACGCCTCGACGTCGTGCTGCGGATAGCCGAGCGTGCGCAAGGCGTAGTTGGTGGCGGCAGCGAGGTCGGCTATGGTATCGAGCAACGTGCCGTCGAGATCGAAGATTACGAGTTTCTTGCTCATGGCTATCTGTCGGTTACTGACTGATAAATGACCGAAGCAATGTCGGTGCGGACGTTGGTCTTTATCAGTTTCTTGTTCCATGCGTCCGGGTTCACTCTGTTGGAGAGGAATATGTATGTCAGGTCGTATTCTGGGTCAATCCACACGCAAGTGCCTGTGAATCCCGTGTGGCCTATCATGACGTGCTCACTGTTGGCGCTCTCCTCTATCTTCTGGCGGTCGAATCCCAGTCCGCGGCGGCTTATCTCGCTCTTGGCATTGACGAACACGCTGTCGGTCTCCTTAGAGAAATAAGTGTGTCCGCCGTACGTTCCGTCGTTCAGCCATATCTGGCACAGCTTGGCGAGGTCCTCGGCATTGGAGAACAGTCCGGCATGACCGCTCACACCGCCTTGGAAGGCCGCGTTCTCGTCGTGCACATATCCGCGCAGGTGCTGCTTTCTGAGGAATGGGTCGTTGGCTGTAGGCATGATGCGCGACTTGCAGAATCGCTTCATCGGCAGATAGCCCGTAGTCACCGCACCGGCAGGACGGTAGAAATTCTCCGTCACGAACGAGTCAAGAGACATTCCCGACACTTTCTCCACAATGCGCTGCAGCAGCATGAAGTTGATGTCGCTATAAACATATTTCCTCTCGCCCGGCTTTATGTGGGCTATGGCTGCTGTCACAGAGTCCTTGAACGAAGGATTCAGATACAGTCCTTCGGCTATTGGCAATGTGTGCAGCGAATCGAGCGAGTCGCAAACGAGCTCCGGCACGAACTTGAAATCGGCGTCGGCGTATGTCGCTACGTCCACACGGGCTGTGTGGTTGGCGTCGCGCTTGCCGAAGAGCGGCACCGAATGGTCGTTGCGCTTAACGGTGGACATGTAGAACGGCTTAGAGGCTGGCAGACCGGACTGATGCATCAGCAGGTCGCGGACTGTGACGTGGTGCAGTTTCTTCATCTCAGGCAGATAGTGCGACACATGCCTGTCGAGGTCTATCTTGCCCTGGTCGTAGAGCTTCATGACGGCTGGGAGCGTAGCCATTAGCTTGGTGCACGACGCGAGGTCGTAGATGTCGCTTGTCGCCACCGAAGCCGACGACTCGTAGCCCGGATGTCCGAACGCCTTGTCATAGACTATCATTCCGTGCCTTGCCACAAGCACTTGGCACGAAGGCGTAGCGTGACCGTCGATAGCCGCGCCGACAATCGAGTCGATAAGCGCGAGCCTCTCCGACGACATGCCCACATCCTCCGGACGGGCATATCCGAGACGGTTCTTCGACGTACGCACCGAACGGCCCTTGTCGCAAACATTCTGCACCGAAACAGGCAGATGGGCGTCGGCGTAGTTCGCGCCGAAAATCACGTCGGCGCTGGCGTACTGCATGCACTGCGCGCTCTCGTAACCCACGACTGTCGCGTCAGCCAGCAGCACCGACTCCTTGTATTTCGACATCAGATAAGGCGAAATGAAATAAGCATGCACCGTCTTGCCCTTGGCGTCCTTTGTCAGTCGCGCCAGAACGCTGTCCGGCACTTGGTCGTCGTGGATGGAGAATATCGCCACGTCGGCGTTCTTCACCACGCTGTCCACCACGCAAGGCACGCCCTTGGCGCAGTCGCCAGCCATTATGTTGTATCGTGTCACACTGCCGTGCAGAGCCACACGCGATGCGAAGTAAGTCTCGCCCTTGCTGCCGAGAGTCACAAGCACTATATTCTTGTCGAGAGAAGCCATAGGAATCACCCTGCCGCTGTTCTTGAGCACCGTCACGCATCCTCTGGCGATGCGCTGCTGCAGGCTCTTTGCCGACTCGCTGTTCAGCACAGATGCTATACGCTCCGGGTCCACAGGCTTGTACTCATGAGCCCCACACAGATATTTGTAAATAAGCACCTTACGGCACTTCTGCTCTATGTCGTCCATCGTCAACACGCCGTCAGCCACTGCTTTTTTCACGCTCGCTATCGCCGTTCCGGTGGCGTTGCCCTCGCCAGCGTCCAGTATCATGTCGTTGCCAGCCACGAGAGCCTCAACACAGTAGTTCTTGCGCTTGGCCACCGCGCCCATCTTCATCGCATCGGTCATTATCAGGCCGTTATAACCCATCTCACCGCGCAGGAAGTCGGTGACGATGGTCTTGGAGAGCGATGCCGCCATGCCCGACTTGTCAAGCACCGGCACCGAGATGTGCCCTACCATCACGCCGTCCAGCAGATGCTCGTCCTGCAGTCTTCTGTAAGGCAGCAGGTCAACGGAATCGAGCGTGGCTCTGTCATGCGTCACCAGGGCGAGCTCCTTGTGCGAGTCCTGCTGTGTGTCGCCGTGGCCAGGGAAGTGTTTGCCCACGCACGCTATGCCGTACTGGTGCATGCCTCTGACGAAGATAGACGCCTTGCGGGCTATGTCCTTGGCGTCGTCGCCGAACGAGCGCACGTTTATCACGGGGTTATTTGGATTCAGATTCACGTCCAGCACGGGGTCGAAGTTCACGTGTATGCCCAGCGCCTTGCACTGGCGACCCAGTTCCACGCCCCAGTCATATATCAGGCTGTCGTTGTCGAGTGCCGAGAGCGTCAGCTTGCGAGGGTAACGGAGCGTGTTCTCGAGTCTCATGCGCAGTCCCCACTCGCCGTCAAGAGTTATCAGCAGCGGCACCTTGGCTGTCGATTGCGCGAGGTTGGTCAGCGCTGCCTGGCCTTCGCAGTTGCCTTTCCAGAACAGCAGTCCGCCCACCTTGTTCTCCTTCACCTGCTTCAGCAGCGCCGTGCGCAGCGCCGGAGTGTCCTGCGCCTTGGTCGTGAAGATGAACAGCTGCCCTATCTTCTCGTCGTCGCTCAGAGTCGCCATCACAGAGTCAGCCCACATCTGGGCCTTCATGTCGTTTACGTTAAATCTATTGTTTGAGTGTGCCGCCACAGAAAAAGACAGCGGAAGCATCAGAAGCGATGCCTTGAGTATATTTTTTAGATTCATTCCAGATTATTTTTTTAAGAAACACAAATATAATAAAAAAACTGCCTGGATTTCTCTTCCAGACAGTCCTGTGTTTTTATATTCGGTTTCCTGAAGATCTTATTTCGAGACCGGGCGCACAGTGTGACCGAAGAAGCGGTCGAAGTAGCCAACCTCGTGGTTGTTTGAATGGAAGTAGAGGTACCATGCGCCGAAGTCGTTGCTCTCATCGAGCTCCGCAGTCCAGTAAGCGCCGTCGTAGCCATCGTTGTTGAGCTCAGTGTCATTGCGGTTGCCAGCTGCTGGCAGAAAGATTGATTTGCCGTTGCTCTTGCTCTTCACTATGTAGCCTTTGGCTTTGCTTCCGTTGTACTTCGTTTTTACGCCGCCGCACCAGGTCCATGTCGTGTATTCCGGATTGCAGAGTTCCTCACACTGCTCTTTCGTCGGCATCTGGCATCTGACGCCACCTTTCGCAGTCGCCGCGTCATACTTCGTTCCTGCTATATTGCTGCCGATATTCACAAAGTTGTCGTTCTGGCTATATTCATAGTTGTCGTATGAATAACTGGACTTCTCCTTGGTCTCTCCCCATGAGAAATAAGTGCCGTAATCCTCAGGAGCATTTGCGCCCACGTTTCTGTCGGCCCACTTTGTGCCCGAAGGCAAACCGAGATCAACAAAAGAGGCAAACGATGCAGATACTGTTTTCGCTACACTGGCATAGACTTTAGCTTTTGCTTTTGCTTTCGCCTTGGCTTTTCCTCTGTTTGTCGCCGCGCCTGCCATCACAGACGCCCCTGCCATCATCAGCAATACTAAAAGAACTTTTTTCATATTCATGTGATTGTTGTTTATAGAGGTGTAAATATAAGCGAAATTACTATGACCACATCATTCGCAGCACCGAAGAATTTCAAAAGATTTCAGACTATATCATTGACAATCCCACCAAATGGGATGACGACACATTGAATAATAATATCATTTAAGGCAGGCAAAAACTGCACGAAAAAACCAGACTAGTTTTCCTTGCCATCCTGTGTTGTTTTTTGAAGAAAATTGGTTACTTTGTACCAAAATACACAATAGCCTTTTATCATCATTGGAACTATGGAAAAATTGCCACTTATATACGACGCGATAGCCAATGACGGCTTCAATGAAAACACTATACTGAGAATAAACAACTACATAAACGATATTCAAAATGGGACAGAAAATTTTCCTCGATTCAATCTATCAGAGCATGCGGGACTCTGCACGGCAGGTGCGCCTCTCATTGGGGCGTCCATCGTCGCAAGCTACGCGACAGCAAGCCTTGCAACAAGTGGCAATGCTGAAGGCAGCCAAAGACGCAGCCCAGCAAGCTGGGAAATAGACGAACGCCAAGAACTGCTCATAGAGCAATGGGCAAAAGCAGCTAATCTGTGGGAAGAAAATTCAGAGCAGATATTAACCGAGAATTTCGGTCCGATGATAGCACAAGGCGCAGAAGCCAAAGTCTATTACCGCGAGGGGGACACTTCTGTGGTTAAAGAGCGAGTTTCCATCTACTCCACTACTCAAAAAGCACTTGATGCCATTGTATTACACAATTATCTTTTCCCCGAAACTGCAATGAAGGTAATTGGGTTCACACGTGACAAAGACGGATTGCTGCGCATCGTACTTACTCAACCATACGTAAATTGTTTAAGACTCGCGACAAAAGAAGAAATCGACGAGATGGTTGCCGCAAAAGGATTTCATGACAACAAGGACGGACAAGGCGTGAACTACATTTCTGAACACTTAGCTCTCGAAGACATGCACCCAGCAAATGTCTTCATTGATAACATCACAGAACGTCCGATTTGCATTGATTGCATCGTGAAATTTATAACACGACAATGACAAAAACACGATTTCACTATATTTGCTTCTACTAATTCAAAAACACCAAAAACAAACAGACAACTTTTTAAGATAACATATTATTAATCATAGCGTTTGCTATTTATTCAGCACAGCTTCAAAACCTAGGAAATTTTGATATGCATCATTGCGAATAAGTCTGCAAACGTCTGCGTTTTGCGTGGACGTTGACTTATCAATGATGCGGGCTGTTCCTAGGGCCTTGAAGCGTGGATAAGATAATGTCCACGCTTCTTTTGTGCCCAACAGAATTTGCTCGCAAGCTGAAGACGATAAGCCAAGCGCCATACAACGTAAAGCGGAAATGAAACAGGGAAAAACAACCTATTCTATATCCGACGTGGCTGAAATTCTAGGTTCTACAATAAAAGTCACTCGTCGGATGGTTGCATCAGGGCAAATAAAAAGCGTAAAAGAAGGTAGCACATACAAAATTGACAAGGAATATTTCGACCAAAACACAGAAGCCATAAAACTGAGAATAACCTCAATAGAAAAAACATCCCTCAAAAAACACAAATCAGTCAACAAATTTAAAAAGTCCGATGTCATAAACTGGGCTGACATTTCCAAGTCATGGGACAATCCGACAGCATCAGAAATGACATTTGTTGACTTATTCTGCGGCGCAGGTGGTCTGAGCAAAGGACTTGAAATGGCTGGGTTGCAAGGCATTTGCGGACTTGACTGGTTCAACGAGGCTGGCATGACATACAGGCGCAATTTCAAACATCCATTTGTAAATGGCGACATAAAGCAACAAGAAGTGAAAGATGAATTTTACAAGACTGTAAAAGAGCAATTGGGTGGCAGGAAACTGAATGTTGTCGCAGGAGGTTTTCCTTGTCAAGGATTCAGCATGGCTGGCAACCGCATTGTTGACGACCCACGCAATTCGCTATACCTTGAGATGCTTGAAATCGTAAAGAACTTGCAGCCAGACTT
>CAMHCZ010000065.1 GCA_946183755.1 uncultured bacterium
TTATTAGATTATTATATATATACTTTTTTTTTGTTCGTATAAAAACAAAATATTTAATATGTGTTTGAAGTTGTTGTATATCAACAAAAAAGCCTCGCTAAGCGAGGCTTTTGTATCTCTTTTTTTTCTCGTTTTTATCTCATCTTCAATATCACTCTGCTTCTCTTTGTTCTATCTCGAAAGGGGTTGCATAGCCTTGGCTATTTTCAGATTGCGCTTCATGTATTCGGCAGCGTCTGTCGAGCTCATCGGAGATTTCTTGGATTCTGCTATCTTCTTTTTCTTTCTCTCCGTTGACTCCTTGTGGAACAGATTCAGATATGTCATCGTATTCATTCATTTTTTAGCAAATAAAACGAATATGTTTCTAAAAGACAAATTATCTCATCTTCAATATCACTCCGCTTCTTGCCGGGATTTGCAGTGTGAACTTCTCGTCGGCGCTGAGTATCTGGCTCCATTGCTTGTCGCTCTGCAGGTCCTTGCAGGTGTATTTCTTTTCCTTCAGGCGCAGGTATTCCATGGCGTGTGCCGATATGTTTATGGCGGTGTCGGCGTCCTGGTCGCCGAAGTTCACAGCCACGAGCAGCGTCTCCTTGCCGTCCTCCGACTGGCGGAAGTATGAGTACACTTTGTAGTCGTTGTAGGCTGGGTTGTCGTAGTTGAGCCACTGCAGGTCGTATCTCTTCGAGCCTTCTTGCAGCGCCTTTTCCTTGATTCTCAGGTTCAGCAGTTTGCAGTAGATTTGGCGCAGCTTGTTCTCGTTGTTGCTCATCAGTTTGCCGTCTATCTTTCCTGAGTTATACCAGCGGCTCAGCGTGTCCACTTTCCAGTAGTCGAAGATGGTCGTTCTGCCGTCTCTGCCGCTGAATCCTTCCTTGTCCATGCCTCTCTCGCCGAACTCCTGTCCTGCGTACACCATGAACGGACACGCCGACAGTGTGGCTGAGACTATCAGCGCGGCTATGGCGTTCTCGCCGTTCTGAGCGAAGAAGTCGGACGCGATGCGCTGCTCGTCGTGGTTCTCCAGGAAGTTGAGCATGTGGCTCTGTATGTCGTCCACGCTCTGCCATTGGCTTGTGATGGCGGATGCTGACGTGTGTCCGCATGTGGCGGCTCTCAGTGTGTCGTATAGCCCCACCTTGTCGTAGAGATAGTCGAATCCGCCGTGGTGTATGTAGCTTCTGTACTGGCCTGGATTGTAAACCTCGGCTATGAAGATTATTTCAGGGAATTTCTTCTTTATCTCGGCTATCGCCCAGTGCCAGAACTCCACCGGCACCATCTCCGCCATGTCGCATCGGAATCCGTCCACACCTTTCTTAGCCCAGAACGCGAGTATGTCTCTCATCTTCTTCCATGTGTCCGGCGTCGGGTCGAAGTGGCATGCTCTGCCTCCGCAGTAGTCCACTCCGTAGTTCAGTTTCACGGTCTCGTACCAGTCGTTGACCGACGGATGCGCCGAGAACACGTCGTTGCCGGTCGCCTTGGCTGGGTTCTCCTCATAGCCCTTGGCGTCGAACTGCGGCATGAAACCTTCGTTCGGCATGTAGTAGAAATTGTTCTGCGGGTCGAACGCCTTCGTGCAGTCGTCCTTGCTTCCGAGGTCGGCGGTTCTCTTTGGTTTCGCGTCGGACTTGTACTGTCTCGCCACGTGGTTAGGCACGAAGTCGATGATAAGTTTCAGTCCGGCCTTGTGCACTCTCTCCGCCATCGCCTCAAACTCTTCCATGCGCTTGTCCACGTTCACTGCCAAGTCTGGGTCTATGTCGTAGTAGTCCTTTATGGCGTATGGCGAGCCAGCCTTGCCCTTCACCACGCCTTCGTGGTCTTTGGCTATGCCGTGGCTTGTGTAGTCGGTCTGTGTGGCATGCTCTATCACGCCGGTTGTCCAGATGTGCGTGTAGCCCTGTTTGCGCAGGTCGTTGAGTATCTTGGCGTTTATGCTGTTGAGCTTTCCGCATCCGTTCTGCTCGATAGTGCCGTTCTCGATGTTCTGTCCGTTTGCGTTGCCGAAAAGTCTTGGCAGCAGTTGATATATGTTTATCATGGTTATTTGTTGTGCGTTTCTCTTTCCTCTATGTTAATTATCTGAGGCTCAGTCTCTGCCGATGATTTGTACAGCGACACAGTGCCGTCGTTCCAGGTGCGGAAGTTCTTCATTCTGAGCGTCGAGTTTGCGTAAACGATGAATCCGTAGTTCGTTCCGCTTATGCTTGTGTCAACAATGTCCTTGTAGATGCACTCTCCGCCCACGAAGTAGTAGATGTAGTCGCCCTGCTTCCTTATGCCCACTTTCACGAAGTCGTCGCCGTAGATGTTCTTTGGCGATTTTATCTGGCAGTATGGCGCGTAGCACTTCATGTTGCCGAGCCTTATCCTTGTGTCGTAGAATGACATATAGTGGTAGGTGTATTTCGCTTCCTGTCCGCTTTCTTCTCTGCTGCCGAATTCGAGTGTGAATATCTTGTTGCTTCCGGATTCTATTTTTATCTCGGTCTCCACATACACGTCGCCTCCGTTGACGGCAGTCACGTTCTGCAGCGGCACGATGTAGTTGTTTGTCGATTTGTTCTGGAACACGAACTCGCCGTTGCTTATTTTCGTGGTGTATTCCCTTGCGTCTCTCAGCGTTATGTGGCTTGCGTCGTATGTCGATGAGAAGTCGTCGTCCACCATTTTGGTCAAGCCTTCGGTCGGGTCATCGAATGTTGGTTTAGCCCAGTTCGGCTCTTTCTTGTCGTTCGGGTTGAACAGTCTGTCGAGGTAGTATGTCCGCCTTTCGCCTCTGAAGTTTGTGTTCGGTATGCTGCCGCTTGGCAGAGGGTCGCCGGCCATCATTGTCGCCCATTCGCCGCTGGACAGGGTGGAGTTGTCGTGCTTTCTGTACAACAGTCCGTGTCCCAGTTCGTGGAACACCGTGTGCTCGTTCTGCGATGTTCCGTCGGCGTAGTCGGCGTACTTGTCCCATATTTCCTTGTCTATGACGATGCGTATCGGGTTCTCGTAGTATGTCACTCCAGCCGCGCCCTCGTCGCAGTCGCCGAAGTACATCTTCAGTCCTGTTTTCTGCGGGTTGAGGCTCTTTACTCCTCGCGACTCGGCCTCGTACAGGAACTTTTCGAGATATTCCTGTAGTGTGGCGTTGCTTACACTGTAGTTGGTGTATTCCTTCTCGCACGACGAAAGCACGATGCTTGCGGCTATTCCGGCGGTCAGGTATAGACATTTGATTTTATTCATAAGCGTGATGTGTTATGAACAAAAGTTCGATTTATGCTTTTTGGTGAGCCATGCGGCTAATCCCGACAAGAGTATCAGCGAAACGAGGTTAGGCAGAGCCATCAGGCCGTTGAATATGTCGCCCAGCGCCCATACGAGTTTCAGCGACAGTATTCCGCCTAAGAAAACTGTTATCAGGTAAATGATTCTGTATGGTGTTATTCCCTTGTTGCCGAAAAGGTATTGCACGCATTTTTCGGCGTACAAGTACCATCCGAGAATGGTGGAGAACGTGAATGTCACGAGCGCGACGCACAGGAAATATCCGCCCACGACGGGTATATGGCTGAACGCCTCCTTTGTCATGCTCATGCCTTCGCCGCCGTTGTTCCACACCCCGGTGTTCACTATCACAAGCCCCGTCAGCGCGCACACCACGACAGTGTCCCAGAATGTGCCTGTGGCTGAGATTATGGCTTGCTTCACCGGCGTGCTTGTCTGTGCCGATGCCGCTACTATTGGCGCGCTTCCGAGTCCCGATTCGTTAGAGAACAGACCGCGAGCCACGCCGTATCTTGCCGTCATTATTATCGACATGCCTGCGAATGCGCCTCCGGCCGCCGAAGGGTTGAAGGCTGAGTCGATTATCAGCCCGATGGACGACGCGAGGTTTTCATGACCGAGAACCAGCAGGGCGATGCAGCCGATGATGTAGAAGAATCCCATGAAAGGGACAAGCGCCTTGCACACACTGGATATGGACTTGATGCCGCCGATTATTACTGCGCCGACGCAGATTGTCGCGATTATCGAGCAGTAGATTGGATTTAGTCCGAATCCGTAGTTCAGAGCGGCGGTCAGCGAGTTCGCCTGTATTGACGAGCCTATGCCGAACGACGCCAGCACCGTGAATATGGCGAATAGCACAGCCAGCCACTTGCAGCGGAGTCCGCGCTCTATGACGTACATCGGGCCGCCGGAGTATGTGCCGTCGGCGTTCTTCACTCTGTAGTAAACAGAGAGCAGGCTTTCTGTGTATTTGGTGGCTATGCCGAATATTCCGGTTATCCACATCCAGAATATGGCTCCCGGACCGCCCATCGACACGGCTGTCGCTACTCCCACGATGTTGCCCGTGCCTATTGTCGCAGCCAGCGACGTGGCTAATGCCGAGAAGGGCGAGATGTCTCCGGTGCTCTTCTTCTCCGGCTTGACCGACATCTTGATGCCCTTGTGGATGTGTCTTTGTATGAATGCAAGCCTGAATGTCAGGAACAAGTGCGTTCCCAGAAGCATAATAAGCAGCGGCCACCCCCATAGGAAATCGGCTATCGCGCTTATTATATCTGTGAATTGCTGCATCCGCGGTGTCGCTAGGAGTTAGAACGACTGCATGTCGCACAGTCGCTTGTAGTATCCGTTCAGGGCTATCAGGTCGTCGTGCTTGCCTTGCTCCACGATTACGCCATCGTGCATCACGCAGATAACGTCGGCGTTCTTTATCGTCGAGAGTCTGTGCGCCACGATTATCGAAGTTCTGTTCTTCATCAGGTTGTCGATAGCCTCCTGCACGAGCTTCTCGGACTCTGTGTCGAGTGCCGATGTCGCCTCGTCGAGTATGAGTATTGGCGGATTCTTGAGTATGGCGCGCGCTATGGAGATGCGCTGTCTCTGTCCGCCGGACAGCTTGCCTCCTCGGTCGCCTATGTTGGTGTTGTATCCGTCCGGAGTCGCCATGATGAAGTCGTGGGCGTTGGCTATTTTGGCTGCTGCAACGACGTCTTCCATCGTCGGGTTATTCACTCCGAATGTTATGTTGTTGAAGAACGTGTCGTTGAAGAGAATCGCCTCCTGGTTCACGTTGCCCATCAGGGCTCTGAGGTCGTGTATCTTGATGTCGCGCACGTCCACGTCGTCTATCTTTATGCTGCCTTCCTGTATGTCGTAGAATCGAGGCACGAGATCGACCATCGTGGATTTTCCCGAGCCCGACTGACCCACGAGCGCCACGGTCTGTCCTTTCTTTATCGTCAGGTTTATGTCGTTCAGCACCCAGTTGTCGGTGTATTTGAAGAACACGTGCTGGAACTCGATTTTCTCGTTGAACTTAGGCAGGCTTATCGCGTCTGGGCGCTGCTTGATGTTGTTCTCGGTGTTGAGTATGAAATCCACTCTTTCCAGCGACGCCATTCCCTTTTGTATGGTGTACGACGCTCTTGAAATATCCTTCACAGGGTTTATGATGCTGTAGAAGATTACGAGATAGTAGATGAACTCTGGCGCTGTGATTATTGTGCGGCCCTCGGTGTTCAGGATGAGCGTTCCGCCGTACCACAGCACTGCCACGATGATGAATGTGCCGAGGAACTCCGACACAGGGTGGGCGAGTATGTACTTGCGGTTCATCTTTATGAAGGTCTTTCTCACAGTGTCGTTTATCTCTTCGAACTTAGCCGAGACCTTGTGCTCTGCGTTGAATGCCTTGATGATTCTCAGTCCGCCGAGTGTCTCCTCTATCTGGCTGAGCATCTGACCAGTTTGTGTCTGTCCGAGCAGCGACTTCTTTTTCAGCGTCTTGCCTATGTATCCTATCAGACCGCCGGCTATAGGCAGCAACAGCAATGCGAACACAGTCAGCTGCCACGATATTGTGATGAGCACGACGAAGTAGATGACCACCATTATCGGGTTCTTGAACATAGATTCAAGCGACGACATGATGGAGTTGCCTATCTCTGCCACGTCGGTTGTCATTCGGGCTATTATGTCGCCCTTGTGCTCCTCCGAGAAGAAACTCAGTGGCAGGCTCAGCACCTTGTCGAACAGCGACTTTCTCAAGTCGCGCAGAACGCCGTACTGTATCGGTGTCAGGAAGTATCCTGCGAGGAATGACGTTCCGGTCTTCAGGAATGTCATCACCACGAGGAACAGTCCGAGGTAAAGCAGCGTCATCGATGCGCCTTCCTCGGCTATGTACTGCTGTATGTAGAACGAGACGTTGTTTTTCAGCGCCGCGCCTATCTCTCCCAAAGAAGATGAAAACGACCAGTCGATGTACTCCTTCGCGCCGCTTTCCATACCGAATAGTATCTGCAGGATTGGAATTATGGTTCCGAAAGAGAACAAGCTGAAGATGGTCGAAAGCACGTTGCAGATTATGTTGCCCAATACGTATCTCTTGTAGTTAGGCAGGAATCTGCGTACCAGAATTATAAAGTTTTTCATTCTTCTTCCTGTGGGAGGGTCAGTGTTCTTGTTTTCTTAGATGCCTGTATAGTTGAATGGCGATATGGCCTTGAGCTCGGCTTTCACCTCGTCGCTCACGTTCAATGTCTCCACGAAGTCCTCTATCGTCTTTTCGTTGATTGTGTCGTTTGTGCGTGTCAGCGCCTTCAGTGCCTCGTATGGCTTTGGGTAGCCCTCGCGGCGGAGTATTGTCTGTATTCCTTCTGCCACTACAGCCCATGTGTTGGCCAGGTCGTTCTTTATCGCCTCCTCGTTCAGCAGCAGCTTGTTGAGTCCCTTGAGTGTGCTCTTTATAGCGATTATCGCGTGTGCGTATGGCACTCCGGTGTTACGCAGCACAGTCGAGTCGGTCAGGTCGCGCTGGAGTCTTGACACTGGCAGCTTCTGGGCGAGGAACTGCAGCACGGCGTTTGCTATGCCCATGTTTCCCTCTGAGTTCTCGAAGTCGATTGGGTTCACCTTGTGTGGCATTGCTGACGAGCCTACCTCGCCGGCCTTTATCTGCTGGTGGAAATATCCCATCGAGATGTAAGTCCAGATGTCGCGGTCAAGGTCTATCACGATTGTGTTTATACGTCTTGTGGCGTCAAATACAGCCGCAAGGTTGTCGTAGTTTGAAATCTGTGTTGTCCACTGCTCGCGCGAGAGTCCAAGCTTCTCCTCGACGAACTTGTTGCCGAATGCTTTCCAGTCCATGCTTGGATATGCCACATGGTGCGCGTTGAAGTTGCCTGTCGCGCCGCCGAACTTCGCTGATATTGGAGTGTTCTTCAGTATTTCGAACTGTGCGTTGAGTCTTGACACGAATACCTCGAACTCCTTGCCGAGTCTTGTTGGCGACGCAGGCTGTCCGTGTGTCTTGGCGAGCATCGGGATATTCTTCCAGTCGTTTGCGAGCGCCTGCAGCTTGTCGATGAGTTCCTGCACTGTAGGGTAGAATGTCTCGTTCAGAGCCTCCTTCAGTGCCAGAGGCGACGCAGTGTTGTTTATGTCCTGTGATGTCAGTCCGAAGTGGATGAACTCCTTGTGTGCCTCCAGACCAAGCTCGTCGAACTTCTGCTTCAGGAAGTACTCGACTGCCTTCACATCGTGGTTTGTTATCTTCTCAATGTCCTTTATTGCCTGCGCGTCTGCCTCGCTGAAGTTCTTGTAAACATCGCGCAGCTTAGAGAACACGTCCTTGTTCACGTCCTTGAGCTGTGGCAATGGCAACTCGCAAAGAGCGATGAAGTACTCAACCTCTACTCTTACTCTGTATTTGATTAATGCGAATTCTGAGAAATATTCTGCAAGCTGTTCTGCTTTGCCACGGTAGCGACCGTCGATAGGGGAGATCGCTGTAAGATTATCAAGTGTCATTTCTTGCTTGTTTATTTGTTTTATGTATTAAAAATACAAATTTAAGAAAAAACAAGCATATCGTTGTCTAACTCTGTGGCGTTTATACGCTTTTGGGATTTATTTCATTTCTTTTAATAAATGCAAATAAAAAAGCCTGAGCGGAAACTCAGGCTTTCGTTGACCTACTAGGATTCGAACCCAGACAGACAGAACCAGAATCTGTAGTGCTACCGTTACACCATAGGTCAGTATGTTTTGCTTTATCTAAGCGGGTGCAAATATACGCCTTTTTTTATACAAAACAAAGAATTTGGCTTTTTCTTGACTTTTTTGCTCTGCTGTTGGCGAAAATCCATTGCGCCTGCTGCCGGATGAAAAAAGAAAAGCCGCGATTTAATTTAACCGCGGCTCTTGCTCTTATCTTCTCTTTGCTCTTTCCTTGGCTTGCTGGCGCTGGTACTCGAGCTGCTGTTTCTGCATCTCCTCCAGTCGCTGCATGAATCTCGACTTCTTCTGCTTCTTAGGGTTCTTTGCGTTCTCGCGGAGCTGTGCGAGCAGCTTCTCCTCGTTGACGAACGCTCTGAACAGCAGTGTCTGCGCTATTGTTATCAGTGTCGATATGAAGTAGTAGTAGCTCAGACCTGATGCGTAGTCGTTGAATATGAAGAGGAACATCAGCGGCATGAAGTACATCATCAGCTTCATTCCCGGCATCTGGTTTTGTCCAGTGTCGGTCGTCTTCATATTTATGTATGTGTATATGATGTTTGTCACTGTCATGAGCAAGCAGAACAGGGACAGGTGGTTGCCGAAGTAGTTGGTGATGAACGGTATCTGCGCGCTCCATTCAACTATCGCGTCGTACGACGACAAGTCCTCGGCCCACAGGAAACTCTGCTGGCGAAGCTCGAAGGCCGCAGGGAAGAATGTGAACATGGCGAACAGGATAGGCATCTGCAACAGCATTGGCAGACATCCGCCCATTGGGTTCACACCGGCCTGCCTGTACAGCTGCATAGTGGCAGCCTGCTTCTCTTGTGGCTTGGCTGATGCGTATTTCTTGTTTATCTCCTCGATTTGTGGCTTGAGCACTCTCATCTTGGCTGTAGAAAGGTACGACTTGTAGGTCAGCGGGAACAGCACAATCTTTATTATGATTGTCATTATCAGGATGATGATGCCGTATGATGATATGTACTTGCTGAAGAAGTCGAATATCGGAATTACGGCGTACTTGTTTATCCATCCGAAGATTGTCCAGCCCAGCGGCACTATCTCGTCGAGGTGCAGCTTCTTGTCGCTGTCCACGTCCTTGTCGTACGCCTTCAGCTCCTTGTATTTGTTAGGGCCGAAGTAGAAACGCATGTTTGTGGCGCTGTTGCCGTTCACGTCGAGCGGCATCAGTATGTTCGCTGTGTACTCTTTCAGATAGTTAGGGTCGTCTTCTATCTTCTTGCTCTCGATTTTGGCTGAAGCGAAGTCGTTGTCGGCTATCAGGATGCTTGAGAAGAACTGGTCCTTGAATGCGATCCATCTCACCTTTGTGGTTATCTCCTCGCTGTCGTTCGACGAAGCCGAAAGGTCATCGACGTCATCGGACGTAGGCTTGTAGTAGATGCTTGCGTAACGGTCCTCGAACTTCTTGCTTCTCTCCTGCTGCTTGATTTTCGAGTGCCATGTCAGGTCCACCGTGCTCGAGTTGGTCTTCAGCGTGTTCTGCATGCCGTGAGGCTTCACTGCGAATCCCACCATGTAGTCGTCGGCCTTGAGTGTGTAGATGTAGTCGAGGTACGAACCGTCGGCTGCTGTCAGTCGGAATGTGAATGCTCTCTCGCCCTTTGTCACCATCGCGTCTATGGCTTGGAAGCCTACAGGCTCAAAGTTCAGGTCTCTTGTCTCTACGACTCTGTCGTTCTTGGTGGTGAGCGTCAGGTTGAAGTCGGTGCCGTCTTTCTCGGCGTTGAACAGTATCAGAGGCTCTTGAGAGTTTGTCTTGAAGTTCTTGATTTCTACCGACTTGAGCTGTCCTCCCTTCGAACTTATCACAAGGCGTATCTTGTTGTTCTCGATTGTGTATGCCGAATCCTTGGCTGTGGCTGCGCTGGCGAATACGCCGAACCTCGACCGTCTGATGAAAGAGTGCCCCTTCGTT
>CAMHCZ010000066.1 GCA_946183755.1 uncultured bacterium
GCCTCTGCTGTGCGAAACGCAGTGTATAAAGCCTTGTTGCGTTCATACCGAGCAGCCAATCGCCTATCGCGCGGCAAAGTCCAGCCTCGTAAAGGTTCTTGAAATCGGCTGACGGGCGCAGATTGCTGAATCCCTCACGGATGGCGTCTTCGGTCAGCGACGAAATCCACAGTCGCGACACTGGGCAAGTGACACCGGCTTTCTGCATCACCCAGCGCTGTATCAATTCTCCTTCCTGACCGGCATCACCGCAGTTCACTATGCTGTCCGCCGCCTTGAAGAGTTTCTCTATTGTCTGGAACTGGTGCTCAACGCCTTTGTTGGATATGAGTTTTATGCCGAATCGTGGCGGAATCATCGGGAGCGTCTCGATGCGCCATTGCTTCCACTCCTGAGCGTAGTCGTTGGGCTCTTTAAGCGTGCATAAATGTCCGAAAGTCCACGTCACCTGGTAGCCGTTGCCCTCGAAATACCCGTCCTTGCGCTGCCTTGCGCCTAAGACCATGGCAATCTCCTGAGCGACAGACGGTTTCTCCGCTATGCACACTATCATTGTTTACTCTCTTTTGATTATTATAAAAACGAAGTCAAAAATAATAAAAAGAAAGGACAACGGCAATCCGCCATTCCAACTTACGATATGCTGGCAATCTCAGCGCTAATCAAAGCTTTTTATTCGCAAAAATTCTTACATTTGCACTTTTAGTCAGGCATCAAGCCAACAGAAAAACCAAACAAAACATATATGAGACAAACAATCGCAACTTTCGGGGAACTTCTTCTCCGTCTTTCTCCGCAAGGAACTTTGAGGCTCATTCAGACTCAGAACACGACAGCGACTTTCGGCGGCAGCGAGGCCAACGTGGCTGTGTCGCTCGCCAACTTCGGACACAACGTCAGATACCTGACACGTGTGCCTAAGAACAACGTCGGACGCGCATGTCTTAGCACCTTGCACCAATATAACGTGAACACGGAATTCGTGGCTCTTGGCGGTCCGAGACTCGGAAGCTACTATATGGAGACTGCCGCGTCACTGCGCTCATCCAAGGTAGTTTACGACCGTGAGGACTCGTCATTCACCACGATAAAGCCAGAGATGATAGACTGGGCGAACGCCTTCAAGGGCACCGACTGGTTCCACTGGAGCGGCATTGCAGCAGCTCTATCGGAATCCACTGCCGAGTGCTGCCGTGTGGGCATCGACACCGCACGCAAGATGGGCGTGAAGCTCAGCTGCGACCTCAACTACCGCAAGAACCTCTGGAACTACGGCAAGACATACGAGGAAGTGGTCCTTCCGCTTGTCAACTTCAGCGACATCGTCTTCGGCAGCGATGACGAGTACGAGCACCTGATTGATATGAAACCGGGTGAGTTCCAAGGCGTTGTAAAGACCGAGAACGGATACGAGATAAACAAGCCGCTCTGCAAGAAGATTATGAAGAAGGCGAAGGAGCTCTACCCTGACGTCAAGCTGTTCGCGTGCGAGACGAGAAGAATCGTAAGCTCAAACCACCATGTGAACGCCGCAATACTCTACGACGGCAAACAGGTCTATTTCTCAAGAATCTACGATGTGGACAACGTGATAGACGCTGTTGGCGTGGGCGACGCATGCTGTGCCGCGCTGCTCGACGCGCTGTCTAAGTACGGCGAGGACTATCAGAGCGTCATAGAGTTCGCCATGTCAGCTTCCGCGCTCAAGAACACCATTCCTGGCGACTTCAACCTCGTCTCCGAAGAAGAGGTTCTCACACTCGTGGGAGGCAACACCTCCGGCAGAGTGCTGAGATAAAAAGGACTATTTATAGATAATAAAAACGCAAGCTCAACGGCTTGCGTTTTTTGTGTGATTAAGTCGAGTTCTATAATTAGCACTCCTTTCGTCCTTTAGTGCATCAACCTGAAGAGCATCTCCATGAGCAGTTCGGAAGCGTTAGCTGACGAGCCGACGCCCTTGCACTTCTCGTCGTATTCCTTGAGTATGGCGATGTTCTCCATGCACTTGCGCGCGTTGTAGAGTTTGGCGGCTGCCACGTAATCCTTGACGAAGAAAGGATTCACGCCAAGGCGGCTCGCCAGCGATTTGGAATCGCTCTTGTTGGATGTGTAATGAACGAGCAACAGGTTGAAGAACAGGCTGAAAAGCACGCTGATGGTGACGAACACAGGATTCGCCTTCTGGTTTTGCGCGAAGTACATGCCTATCCGGTTGACACGCATGATGTCCTTACGCATTATGGCGTTCTGCAGCTCGAAGTTGTTATAGTCCTTGCTTATGCCAATGTTGCGCTCTATGAGTTCTGCCGTGATGGCTTTCGAGCCTTCGGGCATGGAGAGTTTCAGCTTGTCGAGCGACGAGGCTATGCGCTGCAAGTCGGCGCCGATATACTCCGCCAGCACCTGTGCCGACCTCTCGTCGATGGTCATGCCGCTGTTCTTGACGTAGTTCACTATCCATGCCGGAAGCTGGTAATCCCTTATGGGCTGCGACTCGAGCACGGAGCCTATCTTGGTTATCTCGGTGTAGAGTTTCTTGCGCTTGTCGAGGTTGCCGTACTTGTAGCACAGCACGAGGATGGTCTTGGGCTGCGGATTCTGCAGATAGGTGACGAGGGCGTTCTCGTCGTCATCGGCGCGCTTCTTACCTAAAAGGTTCTGCGCCTCCTTGACTATTATGACCTGCTTGTCGCCTATCATCGGCACTCCCCTGGCGAGCATCGCCACTTTGGTCTGCGTCGTCTGGTCGCCGTAAAGCACAGTCAGGCAGAAATCCTTGGCTGAAGGGTCGAGCACATTGTTCTGTATATAATCCGACACAAGGTCTATGTAATAAGCCTCCTCGCCCATCAGCAGATAGACTGGCCTGTAATCCTTGTTCTGTAGTTGGGTTATTATCGTCGCGTATGTCTGTTCCTTAGCCATGGTTGACAAAAGTAATCATTATATTTGTCTCGTCAAACACAAAAACGCAGTCATGGGGCTACTGAATTTTCCAGAATACAAGTTTAACATCAAGGACGACAACGGCGGCAAAAAAATCTTCGACCGGCTGCGCAAAAAGTTCGTCGCTCTGCAGCCCGAGGAACTTGTCAGACAGAACATGGTGGAATGGCTGATAACCGAGAAAGGCTACCCCGAAAGCAAGATGGCCAACGAGGTTGTAGTCAACATAAACGGAATGCCGAAAAGATGCGACGGCATAGTCTATGGCAACGGATTCGAGCCAGTCATGATAATCGAGTACAAAGCGCCGACTGTGACACTGACACAAAGCGTATTCGACCAGATACTCACCTACAACACGAAACTCGGCGTCGATTACATACTCGTCAGCAACGGACTGCAGCACATCTGCTGCCGCATAGCCGACGGCAAAGCCACGTTCCTCAAGGACATACCGATGTACCAGGACATAGCCTGAACGGCTGCTACTTGCAGCACTTGAGCGCTATGCCAGCTTTCTCCAGCTCGTCGTACGAAACGATTGAGAAGAACTGCCCTTCGGCGCCGCAGCCGATGTGGTAAGGGAAGAACGACACGATGACACCCTCGCGTATGAGCGCGATGCCGTCGCATTCCTTCAGCGCAGCCTGCGCGTCATGCACTTCCGACGGCTTGTGGTCGAAGTTCTTCATCATCAGGTCGGCGAATTTCTTCTGGTCCTTCGCTTCGAACATATCGTTCAACCCAATGCCTTTGCCTGTCTTGGAATCGACTGTCACGTATGTTCTGCGTGTATTGTCGCCGCAGCTCATCCAGTCGTACCATGAAGATATGAAGAATGTGTAAAGGTCGCCCTTTTTCCACACGTCAGTAATAAGCATTCCGTGCTGCTCCAGCGGTACGAAGTCGCCCTCAGAGCCTTTGCATTCGTATTGCGAGATAGCCTCTTCCGTCTTAGCCACATAGAAATCGCAAATTTCCTTGGCTGACTCCAGATTCTTGTTCTGCGGAATTTTTCTGTGCGACGCGCACTCCTCTCCGTTGGAACAGTCCTCGGCAAAAGCATGTGCTCTGACGCACATCCATTGCTTGAGCTTCGCCACATCCGGACATCTGAGAGCCAGAATATCACGTTTTCTGAAGCATCCGTCCTCAGGGCATGAGAACATGCAGCTGTTGTGGTACAAGCCCTTAATCGGTGGCATTGGCTGCATGTCGGCATTGGCATCGTCGGTCTCATTTGGGTCTATCATGCCGAAGTATGTGTTGAATGTCGATGCTGGAGTTCCTATTGTCGGCTTGTTCCAGTCCACTTCGTATGCCGACAGGTCTTCCGCCTCCTGCGCGGTCTCCTGAGTCTGCACCGCCACAGAGTCCGTTCCGCCAGCCGTCTCGCTCTTGCCAGCGCACGAAGCGAGCATCAGAAGCGCCGACGAACATGCCAATAGATATGCCTTTTTCATAAAAAATTGCCTTTAATAATTTAACCGAACAGTCTTGAAAGGAATCCTTTCTTTCTCTTATAATTGTAAACCTGCTCCTGCTCTATTCCCTCGTATGGGCGAAGCGGATTGCCAGACTTTATCATCTGGTAGATAATGCCCCAGTCCGGAAGTCCGCCGAGGTTGTGGTCGTCGATGAATACGTCTGCGTTCACCTTGCGTGAGCGGTTGCTGCTGCCGTACTCGTCGGGGTTCGACGCGTTCACGGCGTAGAACTCCACGCCTCTCTGCCGGCAGTACTCCACAGCCTCGTTCAGCAGGTCGCCCTCGCGCACTGTGTTGAGTATCAGCATGTGGCCGTCCTGCATCAGCTGCTTGAGCGTCTGTATGGCGAAAGGTATCTCCTTGCCTATTCTTGGGTACTCGTGTCTTACTATTGTTCCGTCGAAATCAACCGCTATTGTCATAAAATATTGTTTATTAGGTTTTTAATTACAAATCTTCTTCCTCGTCCTTTGACAACGCCACCGCTATGTCCTCCTCCTTCGGCTTGCAGAATATGAGCGCCACTGCCGCTATGCCTGCCGCATACAGGAAATTGTAGGAATGCAGCAGATAGAACAGGATTATGTTGACAACAAATGCCACTGCCACAAGACCGATTTTCAGCTTCACGATTCTCATGTACTCGTTGTATCGCTGCTCGTCGTCCTCAATCTTGCCCAGCGTATTCACTTTCTTGTTGGAATACCACAGCGCGAAAGGTATTGACGCCATAAGATAAAGGTAGGAAATCGATGATATGATGGTTTCCGTGTTCTTCTCTATCGGCGGTGTGTGTGTCTGGAACATATATCCGAAACATGCGCACAAAAGCACAAGGGCGAACACGCCGTAATACATAAGCAATGACCATCTGTAAGCCTTTTTCTCAAACTGTTTTTCTTTCATTTTCGTTGTTTTTTATCTATCCATTCTGAACGAATCGGTGAAGTCCACACGGTTCATAATAGAGCGTCCGAGCGTCACCTCGTCGGCATACTGCAGCTCGTCGCCCACAGCCACGCCTCGCGCTATCGTCGTTATCTTGACGTCGAAACCTGACAGTTTCTTGAAGAGGAAGAAGTTCGTTGTGTCGCCTTCCATTGTCGGACTCAGCGCGAGTATCACTTCCTTTATGCCGCCGTCGGAGACACGCTTAACAAGGCTCTCTATCTCCAGGTCGTTAGGTCCAATGCCGTCCATCGGCGAGATTACTCCGCCCAGCACATGGTACAGACCACGGTACTGCTGCGTGTTCTCCACGGACATCACATCCTTGACCGTCTCCACGACACAGATTGTCGTCTTGTCTCTTGACGGATTAGCGCATATCTGGCATGTCTCCGTGTCCGAGATGTTGTGGCACACGTTGCAGTAACGCACCTCGCTGCGCAGCCTCAGCACCGCATTGGCGAAACGGCTCACGTCCTCCTCGTCGCGCCGGAGCATGTTCAGCACCAGACGGAGCGCTGTCTTGCGCCCTATGCCGGGCAGTTTGGAGAACTCGTCAACCGCGTTCTGCAGCAACTGCGAAGGATACTGTTCGTCGTTCATTTACTCAAATTATTGTATCTTTGTGAAGATTCGTCATTTCACTTATCTTGCAAATGTACGAAAAAGAAATAACTTTGATTTTACGCAGAATAACAACCGATAGATAATGCTTTCCGAATACACCATACTTGCCATAATCGCCGTATACTTCGCCCTGCTGCTGCTCGTCTCGTTCATCACCGGCAAGAAGAACGACGGCAACAAAGCCTTCTTCCTGGGCAACAGGAAATCGCCATGGTACATCGTGGCGTTCGGCATGATCGGCACATCGATTTCGGGTGTGACGTTCGTTTCTGTTCCTGGCATGGTGACGAGTATCGGATTCACCTACCTGCAGATGTGCATAGGATTCGTCTTCGGCTACATCATCGTGGCATACGTGCTGCTGCCCATCTACTACAAACTCAGGCTCACCACGGTCTATGAATACCTCGACCAGAGGCTCGGCTCACGCAGCTACCGCACCGGAGCCAGTTTCTTCCTGCTGTCCAAAATCACAGGAGCCGCAGCGCGCCTTTTCATCGTGGTCACGCTGCTCCACTCGCTCGTGTTCGCCAAGTTCGGCATGTCGTTTCCGCTGTCGGTGGCTATCATCATTTTCCTCATCTGGCTTTACACATTCAAGAGCGGCATCAAGACCATCATCTGGACCGACTCGCTGCAGACGCTCGTGCTGCTCAGCGCGCTCGTGCTCATCATCGTCAATGTGATAAGGGAATTGGACTGGACCACTGCCGAGGCGGTAAAGAACATCGCCGCGTCCGAGATGTCGCGCACATTCGTGTTCAGCGATTGGGCTTCGACACAGAACTTCTGGAAACAGTTCTTCAGCGGCATATTCATCGTCATCGTCATGACAGGACTCGACCAGGACATGATGCAGAAAAACCTCTCGATAAAGACGCTCAAGGAGTCGCAGAAGAACATGATAACATACGGACTGTGCTTTCTGCCGGTCAACCTGCTGTTCCTCTCGCTCGGCGCGCTGCTCGTGTTCCTCGCCCAAGCCAGAGGCATAGCCGTTCCGCAGGCCGGCGACCAGTTGCTGCCCATGTTCGCCAGCGACCAGCTCGGGCTGTCAGTGTCGGTGTTCTTCATCATCGGCATCGTGGCGGCATCGTTCTCCAGCGCCGACTCTGCCCTGACGTCGCTCACAACGTCGTTCTCGGTGGACATCATCGGCATTAACAAGATAAGCCACAAGAAGCAGAACAAGACAAGAATGGCGGTGCACATCATCACCTGCATCGTCTTTTTCATCATCATCATGGCCATCGACCAGTTCGGACGAGACAACAGCATCATCGACACCATCTACCGCATCGCATCGTACACCTACGGACCGCTGCTCGGAATGTTCATCTACGGACTGTTCACCAAGCGCGCCATCAAGGACAAGTACATGCCGTGGATAGCGATACTATCGCCCGTCATCATCGCCGTCATCGATTACACATCAAGAACATATTTCGGGTATAAATTCGGCTACGAACTGCTCATGCTCAACGCACTGCTGACCATAGCCGGAATGATGCTCATATCCAATAACAAGATTAAAATAAGAAACAGAATATGGAAATAAAGCAAGCTGAATTCGTGATAAGCAACACCGACGTAAGGAAATGTCCAGAAGGCGACATGCCTGAGTTCGCGTTCATTGGCCGTTCAAACGTCGGCAAGTCATCTCTCATTAACATGCTGACGAGGCACAAGGGACTCGCCAAGACATCATCGACGCCAGGCAAGACGTTGCTCATAAACCACTTCCTGATAAACAAGAGCTGGTATCTCGTCGATCTGCCGGGCTACGGCTATGCGCAGCGAAGCAAGACGCAGAGAGAGCAGCTCAAGAAGATGATAGACAACTACGTGCTCAACCGCGAACAGATGTACAACCTGTTCCTGCTCATCGACAGCCGCCACGAGCCGCAGGAAATCGACCTCGAGTTCATGCGATTCCTCGGAGCCAACGGAGTGCCGTTCTCCATCGTCTTCACAAAAGCCGACAAGCTCTCAAAGCTCAGACTGAAGACCAACACCGAGACCTACAAGAAGAAGCTGCTCGAGGAGTGGGAGGAGCTGCCGCCTATCTTCATCACATCGTCGTCGGCTGCCGAGGGACGCACCGAGCTGCTGGACTACATTGAACAGATAATGAATTCGTAAAACGCCATGAAGTACCTGATTGTCTCCGACATACACGGCTCGCAGCCGAGGCTCCAGACCGTGCTCGACATCTTCCGCCGCGAGAGCTGCGACATGCTGCTGATCCTGGGCGACATACTCAACTACGGGCCGCGCAACTCCATACCCGAAGGCATCGACCCCAAGGGCATAGCCGAGGCGCTCAACAGTCTGTCGGACAGAATCGTAGCCGTCAGAGGCAACTGCGACTCCGAAGTCGATCAGATGCTGCTGTCGTTTCCCATGATGGCGGACTACACCATCGTCGTGGAGAGCGGAAAAAGGATATTCCTGACACACGGACACAAGTACACAGCGGAGTCGCTGCCAAACACATCGTTCGACGTGTTCATAAGCGGACACACGCACATCTGGAAGCTCGACAAAGCCGCCGACGGCAAAGTCGTCTGCAACACCGGCTCCATCACCTTCCCTAAGGAAAACAACGTCCCCACCTTCGCCATTCTCGACAACGGCGTATTGTCAATAAGAAACTTAGAAAACAAGATTTTGAAGGAAGTGGAGGTGTGAATGAGAAAAACGCAAGCTCAATAAGGCTTGCGTTTTTTTTGTCATGCTACTAAAGCTAATCGTTTTGCTCGTAATAATATGAATAATCGATACCTTTCATAAAAAGTTCCCAGTCATCTATTTTGTCCGTCAATGCGTTGCGAAGCAGAGAACGGATTTCTGTATCGTCAGCAATGCTTTTTTGCATTGCGTTCAGATAATCGTTCTTGTCAATTTGGCTCCAATCAACGCATTTTTTCAAAGACTTTTTGAAAATCAAATCGAGCCAAATGCGCGTACTGCGGCCGTTGCCCTCCATAAAAGGATGCGCAATATTCATTTCAACGTATTTGCTGACTATTTCATCAAAAGTATTTTGCGGCATTTGTTCGATTTTCTTGAGATTGTCCTGCAAATATTCCGCAAGACAAAACATTGTGCCGCCCTTTGAGATGGTCTTAGTGCGGATTTTGCCAGCAAAATCGTACAATCCACCGAAAATGTAAGCGTGAATCTGCTGCAAAGCCTTTACTGTGCCGACGTCGCTGTCCGCCACAAGGTTGCTTCCTACAAAAGTGTACGCCTTCTTGCGGCTCTGCCCGTCGATGGAATTGTCGCTGTAAGTGAACCAATCAAGGAAGGCTGCGGCTTTGTTGTTCGCGATATGTTTCGCCAGCTCAGAAACGCCTTCTTGTGAAATGACATCAGTCAAGCGATATTTGCCATCGGGTGCAAGAAGTTTCAACTGGTTAGTGGCACTAACCACTTCTGAGGCTTCGTTTTTAAGCTTGTTTTTCAGATACTTCCAATAATTCCGATTCTTTTTGTAATCGTCTTGTTCGTTTATTGCCCCCACAATGTCAAGCACAGAAAACCACCATTGGGATTTTTCCTCGTCCCAAATAGCACGAACCTCATGGTCGTTGTAGAAGCGTATGGAGATTTTGGCATTCATTAGTTGCTAAGTTCCTGAGCAATACATAACAAATATACACATTTTTGAAGACTTACGCTATAATCCCAAGCATTCTCACCCTCGTGGGCGGAGACATTACAACAAAAAAACAGACTGGAGGGTCTGTGTTTTTCTTGTTTAAATATCTACTACTTGCTTTTATGAACAACTATCTTCTTTCTTTAAGAAAGTCTTTAAGAGAAATAGTCGTTA
>CAMHCZ010000067.1 GCA_946183755.1 uncultured bacterium
CTATTTCTGCCTTATGAATATGCTCAATTGAACGCCAGAGAAATCCCAGTTCGCCCTTATCCTGTTCTCAAGGAAGCGCTTGTACGGATCCTTGACGTACTGAGGCAGATTTGCGAAGAACACGAACGCCGGAGTCTGTGTGTTAGGCAGCTGCGCCACATACTTTATCTTCACATACTTGCCCTTGATTGCTGGCGGCGGATAGTTCTCAATGAGAGGAAGCATATACTCGTTGAGCTTGCCTGTGCTGACCTTGCGGTTCTTGTTCTGGAACACAAGTTCGGCAGTCTCTATCACCTTGAATATTCTCTGCTTAGTCGTAGCAGAAGTGAAGATAATCGGGAAGTCGGTGAATGGAGCGAGACGATTTCTTATAGCGCCCTCCATCGCCTTGATGGCGTCATTCGATTTTTCCTCGACCAAATCCCACTTGTTCACGCACACCACGAGTCCTTTATGGTTCTTCTGTATTATGGAGAAGATATTGAGGTCCTGGCTCTCAATGCCTCTTGTTGCGTCTATCATCAACACGCAGACATCGGAGTTTTCAATCGCTCTGATAGACCTCACTACCGAATAATACTCCAAATCCTCAGTCACTTTTGCTTTCTTTCTTATGCCGGCTGTATCCACGAGGTAGAAGTCGTGTCCGAACTTGTTATATCTTGTGTAAATAGAGTCGCGGGTAGTGCCAGCGACATCGGTAACGATGTTTCTGTCCTCGTTCAGGAAGGCGTTCACCAACGACGATTTACCTGCGTTCGGTCTGCCCACGATGGCGATTCTCGGTATAGCCTCAAGCTGCTCCTCGCCCTTGTTCGGGTCGAAGTGGCTGATCACCTCGTCAAGAATCTCGCCGCTGCCCAGTCCGTTCATAGCCGAAAGCACCATCGGGTCGCCGAGTCCGAGTTGGTAGAACTCCGTCGCCGAGTACTGATGCTCATACGTATCCACTTTGTTGCAGACAAGAATCACCGTTTTCTTAGTTCTTCTCAGCATGTGGGCTATCTCCTCGTCCATGCTGGTGAGTCCTGTGCTGCCGTCCACCACGAACAGTATCACGTCAGCCTCCTCTACCGCTATTGTCACCTGTCTCTTTATCTCGTTCTCGAAAACGTCCTCAGAGTTGCTCACCCAACCGCCTGTGTCCACAACCGAGAATTCCTGTCCGCCCCAGTCGCTCTTTCCGTACTGGCGGTCTCTTGTCGTTCCTGCGTTCTCGGACACGATCGCTCTTCTCGTCTGTGTCAGACGGTTGAAAAGCGTCGATTTGCCCACATTAGGTCTTCCTACTATCGCTACCAGATTATTTGCCATGTGTCTCTCCTTTCTTATTTTTGTTCATACCCGAACTGTCTAAGCTTGTCATCCTTGCTTCGCCAGTCCTTTTCCACTTTGACATACAGCTCCAGATACACCTGTTTATCGAAGAATGCCTCAATATCCTTTCTCGCCTCTATGCCTATGTGTTTGAGGCTCTTGCCGCCTCTGCCTATGATTATGCCTTTCTGCGAGTCACGCTCCACATATATCAAGGCGTTTATTCTTATTATGTTGTCCTCTTCCTTGAAACGCTCCACTTCCACCTCTACCGAGTAAGGGATTTCCTTGTCGTAGTTCAGCAGGATTTTCTCACGGATTATCTCTGTGACAAAGAAACGCGCCGGCTTGTCGGTCAGCTGGTCCTTGTCGAAGAATGGCGGCGACTCTGGCAGGAGCTCCTTTATCCTTCTGAGCAGCGGCTCCAGATTGAATTTATGCAGAGCCGCCATCGGCAGTATTTCCGCCCTTGGTATTATGTTTTTCCACTCCTCGACCTTCTTTTCCAGCTGTTCCTGGTCTATCTGGTCAATCTTGTTTATCACAAGTATGACAGGAGCGGACGATGCGTTAACCATCTTCACGAACTTGGCGTTCTTCTCCGGACGGTCAACAACATCAGTGACATAAAGCAGCACATCAGCGTCAGTCAGTGCCGACTTCGAGAACTCCAGCATAGCCTCCTGCATCTTGTAATTAGGTTTGAGCACTCCCGGAGTGTCGGAATACACTATCTGGAAATCCTCGCCATTGACTATGCCAAGAATCCTGTGTCTTGTGGTCTGCGCCTTGCTGGTTATGATGGAGATTTTCTCGCCCACCAGCGCGTTCATCAGTGTCGATTTGCCCACGTTAGGGTTTCCTACTATGTTTACAAAACCTGCCTTATGCATCGTTATTTTCCTCTGTCTTAAAATTGCGAACTGCAAATATAGATGTTTTTCGCTTATACTCAATCACTTTTCGAATTCCACAAGCGTGCTGGAATTACCATCTACCTTTATGTCAACATAGAATTTGCCGTTTTCCTCGGCTGTGTCAATGGCAAGCGTATCGCCCATCTTGGCCGGAACACGGAACTCCACCCTCATGCTCTTCACGTCCCACCCGTCTGGCAGAAACTCCTGGGCTATCCTCACGTAGTTAGCGTTGTTCACATGCTTGTTGTAGTCTATGTCGTTTTTCATCACTTTATACGGCTCGCGCTCCACGACGTTTTCCTTGGGCATGAACACACGCCTGTCCTTATACTCCATCTCCACTTGCTCATCGAGATTCATCGTGGCGAGGACTTCCGCCGGAATCCTCGACAACTTGCCTGTGGACATATCAACGAACGCGCCCATGCTCCATGTCGTGTAGCACGCCTTGCCTTCCGCATCCCTTATCACTGTGTTGCGGAATCCGAACATCGGTTTCATGCCATAGACGCTCGTCGTGACACTTAAATCCTCGCCATAGACCGGCACCCGGTTCACTTCCACCTGACGAAACACCAGCAACTGCGCCATGCCGTTCTCCTCGAAATACTTCTTCACGCCAGCCTCTGTGTTTATCCACATCTCGCTGCAGTCCTGCATCATCTGCAATGCGCTGTAGAGTTTCAGCCTGCCGTTCTCGTCGCAGCAGCTCGTCGTCACTTTGTAATTCAGTGTAAACATAATTCTTATTTTTCCTTCAAAGATAATCATTTTCAGCCGAACGCACCCCTGCGGCTGGACACACAAAAGAGCCGACAGCCTGCAATCTTTCCCGATTTAATCATACCTTTGTCGCCCGAAAAAGCAAACCGGATATGATTTTCACCGACATACTGTCTCAGATGATTACGCTTGTGCTCATTGTGCTCGGCGGATTCATCGCGTCCAAAGCAAATATCATGGGCGGGGATTTCGACAGACGCCTCTCCGCATTCATCATCAAGTTCACCTGCCCGTGTCTCATCGCGGCATCAGCCATGGGCGACGTCATGCCGCAGCGCGATATGATCCTGCCACTGCTCGGGGCTGGTTTCGCCACATACGCCTATCTGTTCGCTGTGGCTTCGCTCCTGCCGCTGCTCTTCGTCAAGGACAAGGATTTGCGAGGTATGTACAGCTTCATGCTCATGTTCTCCAATGTCGGATTCATGGGCTACCCTATCGTTGCAGCCATATACGGCGGCGAGTCGGTGTTCTACGCCTGCATCCTGAACATCCCGAACACCGTCACTGTCTTTATCTTCGGCGTTTACTTCATAGTCGACGGCGCAGGCAGAATAAAGTTTGACTGGTCGGTGCTCTACTGCCCGGCCATGGTCGCATGCTACATTGCCATAGCCATCGTCGCGCTCAACATCCAAGACATTCCTACGTTCATATCCACGCCGGTAAAACTTATTGGCGACATAACCATTCCGGGGTCCATGCTCCTCATCGGCTCATCAATGGCGCACATGAAAAGGCGGCAGATTCTCGGCACACCGAAGACGTACATCATGACCGCGATTCACCTGATTGTCACTCCGCTTGGGCTGTTCCTGCTCTCGGACCTCGTGGGCATGGACAGGCAGATAAGCCTCATCAACACAATGCTCATAGCCATGCCGGTGGCATCGTTCGGAACAATGTTCTGCCTGAACTACGGCAAAGACGAAACGCACATGGTGCAAGGCACGTTCGTCAGCACCGCCCTGTCCATATTCACGATTCCGCTCATCGCCTCAATCATCAACTCGCTCTGACAGAAAACAAAAAAAGGCGGAACTCTTTTGTCCCGCCCTTATGTTATCGCTTTCGCAATTCCTTATTTTGGGTCGTAAGCCCACTTCAGGTACACGGAGCCCCAAAGGAATCCTGCACCGAAGGCTGCGAATATCATATTGTCGCCTTTCTTGAACTTCTTCTCGTTCTCCCACAGACATATAGCTATGGTAGCACCTGAAGTGTTTCCGTACTTGTCGATGTTGATGATTGTCTTCTCGTATGGCAACTGCATTCTTTGCACTGCCGCGTCAATGATTCTCAGATTAGCCTGATGAGGGATGAACCAGTCAACATCCTCTGACTTGAGGTTGTTTCTCTCCATCATGCGAGCGGCTATCTCAGCCATGTTTGTAACAGCGAACTTATAAACCACAGGGCCCTTCTGATACAACTGGTGCTCATGGTTTCTCACTCTCTCCTCAGTCACAGGATAAGCAGAACCGCAAGTCTTGAGGTAAAGGTACTGTCCGCCTTCGCCATCAACGTGATACTCTGTGTCCATGACACCCATGTCGTCGCCGCAAGGCTCAAGCAGGACTGCCGCAGCACCGTCGCCGAACAAAGGACAAGTCGTTCTGTCCTCGTAGTTTGTTATGCTGGACATCTTCTCAGCAGCTACAACCACAACTTTCTTGTACTTACCTGACTTTATGAAGTTCGAGCCAACCTCAAGCGCCTCGATGAAACCGCAACATGCCGCAGACACGTCGAACACAAAGGCGTTCTTCAATCCCACCTTGTACGAAATCATCGACGAGCAGTTAGGGAACACATGGTCTGGAGTTGTTGTCGCGCATATCAGGACCTCTATTTCGTCCTTGTTCACGCCAGTCTTCTTAACGAGGTCTTCCACCGCAGCGGCGCCCATCACCGACGAACCCTGGTTCTCGCCTTTGAGTATGCGGCGTTCCCTGATTCCGACGTGCGACATTATCCACTCGTCGCTCGTGTCAACCATCTTGCTGAGCTCCTCGTTAGTCAGCTTGTAGTCTGGCACATAGCCTCCTACACCTGTTATAGCTGCATTCATATTTTTATCTATTATTTAAAAAAATGCCCATGCAAAGACTATTCATCTTTACCGGGCAAAATCTTCTGTCTTTCAGTCTATTAAGCGTTTGCCGCTGTCTTCTCTACTGCGAGCTTACCTCTGTAGAAACCGCACTCAGGGCATACTGTGTGATAGATATGTACTGCGCCGCAGTTTGAGCATGCAACCAATGTTGGAGCCTTAGCCACGTCGTGAGTTCTTCTAGCTGCTGTTCTTCTGTTAGACTGTCTTCTCTTAGGATGTGCCATTGTTCTATTAATTTAGTTTATTTATTATTGTCAATTAGTTTTTTAAGTTCATTCCATCTCGGGTCGGTATCGCCGCCATCATTAGTTCTCTCGTCGGCGTTCACAGCCCTCATTTCTTCCAGTCGCTTAGACATCTCCTCGTCGCACTCGCCGTCCTCGTGAACGTGTCTGAGCGGAATGTTCAGGGCTGCCGTTTCGTAAAAATGCCTTGCCAGATCCACGCTCATCGTATCAACCGGAACGGATATCAGCTCGCCGTCATCATCCTCGCTCTGCTCTTCCACTTCAGCAGTTTTCACTCGCACGACCTCGCTGCTCTCTATCGGCTGCGACATATCGTACAAGCACCTGTCGCACTGTATTGTCAAGTCGCCCGACATTTCAATCTCCACTTCATAAGCTCCTTGCCCAACGCTTTGAGCAAAGACTTCAACCTCGACATCGCCTCCCTTTATCTCACCACCTTCTATGCTTGCGAAGAACTCATCATCCAAATCAAAACTCAGTCGCTCGCCCTCATCCGGCAGGTTTTGGAGGTTTAATTTATATCTGTCGTCGGTCTTCACCTTTTCAGTCTATGCGAAAAAACTCCGCAAAAGTAAATATTTATCTCTCACGAAACGAATTATTTGATTATTTTTTTCATAAAAATCCTGTTAAGCCACACGCCACGCCTCTTCTGATTCTTGAAAAGAAGTATCGCAAACGTTGTCCCCTTGCCCTCTTCGGAATTTTTCACATATATCTTTCCGTCGTGATACTCCTCGATTATTCGTTTGGCGAACGACAGACCGAGTCCCCAGCCCCTTTTCTTCGTGGTGTATCCCGACTTGAATATCGTGCTCCACCTTGACTTCGGTATTCCGCTGCCGGAGTCGGTCACGTCAATCTCGCAGAAAAGCCTGTTGGCATTCACCTCCACCGCTATTTTTCCCGACTTGCCGTTCATGGAGTCAACTGCGTTCTTGCACAGATTCTCAATGACCCATTCGAAAAGCGGAACATTTATCGGCATTTTATAATTGTCGTCAATGTGGCTGACAAGGCTTATATCCACATGCTTCGACGTCCTGTCGCGCATATACGACACGGCGTTCGACACGACCGGCATAACCTCCGACTCCGAGAGCTCCGGCTTCGAGCCTATCTTCGAGAATCTCTCCGCAATGATTTTCAGACGATTCACATCCTTGTTCATCTCGTCCACATACTCGCCATGGCTTGGGTCGCGGAGTTTGAACAGCTCCATCCACGCCTCGAGCGACGAGATAGGAGTGCCAAGCTGATGGGCAGTCTCCTTGCTCATGCCTGCCCACACCGCATTCTGCTCCGACCGCCATGTGCTGTAAAGGAACAGCACCAGCACTATGATGAACACGAAAATGATGGAAAGCACGCCGATGGTGAAATACCTAAGCCCGACCACCATCATCGACTCGTCGTAGTAAACATACTGATGGCTCTCGTCTGCCATCTCTATCTCGATAGGCTCACGGGCGTTTCCGAACTTGCGTATCGTCGCCTTGGTCCACTTCGAGCGCTCAGCCTCATCGTCCGGCACATCCACATTCCTTGCGTCTATGAAGTTGCCTGCCGAGTCAGCAAGTATCACGGGTATGTCTGTATTGTCGTTTATGACCTTGAGCTCAAGCGTGAGGTCAGCATTAGTGTCCGCCTTGGCTATGATGCGCGTCGCCTCCGCCCAGTTGCCGACACGGCGCGTCTCCATCTCCGAAAGGCTGTCCACGAAAGCGTTCAGCACGAACAGCGAAGCCGCGACTATCATCACGGCAAAAGCGACAAAACCGGCCTTCACCCAGTTGTATTTACTGCTGTAATATCTCATGTGGAAAAAACTCGCGGAAATTAATGCTCGCGCTCGCGGTACTTGCTCTCGTCCTCGTCCTCCATCACGCTTCTGTAGCTGGCGTACCTCGACTCGCTGATCCGATGCTCCTCGACAGCCTTCAGCACAGCGCAGCCCGGCTCATGAACGTGGGTGCAGTTGTTGAATCGGCAATTCTCCGACTCGCGGAATATCTCTGGGAAGTAATGCGACACTTCCTCGTGCTTGAAATCGACCGTGCCGAAACCTTTTATTCCCGGCGTGTCTATTATATAACCGCCTCCGTCGAGCTCATACATCTCGGAAAATGTTGTCGTGTGCATTCCCTTGTCATGATACGACGAAATCTCGCCCGTCTTGGCTATCTCTTTCTTCAGCAGCGAGTTAATGAGCGTGGATTTGCCCACACCCGAATTGCCGGAGAACAAAGAAATCTTGCCGTTAAGCGACTCTCGCAGCTCATCGACGCCGGCGCCCGTGAGCGACGACACCTCGCGACACATATAGCCGATGCCCTCGTAAAGATACTTCATCGAGGCAAGGTACCCCTTATCCTCGTCCGTCAGCAGGTCCGTCTTGTTGAAAACAATGCACGCATCAACGTTATAGGCCTCGGCTGTGGCGAGGAAACGGTCAATGAATGTGGTAGATGTCTCGGGATGGACAATCGTAGCGACCAGAATCACCAAATCGAGATTGGCGGCTATTATCTGGCTCTGCTTGCTAAGGTTGGACGAGCGGCGGATGATGTAGTTCTTGCGGTCCTCTATCTCGCTGATGAGCCCGTGCCCTTCGTGATCGACAGAGAACACGACATTGTCGCCAACCGTTATAGGATTTGTGCTCCTTATGCCCTTGAGACGGAAGGAGCCTTTGACCTTGCACTGAAAGGTCTGGCCGTCGTCGGTTTTCACCTCAAGCCAGCTGCCTGTATTTTTTATTACAAGTCCTTTCATTGCAAACGTCTTTAAAACATTGACTTACACAGTCATAATTTCTTTTTCCTTCTCTGCGTAAAGGTCGTCTATCTTCTTGATCCACTTGTCGTGGAGCTTCTGAACCTGGTCTTCGCCGTCCTTCTCGACATCCTCAGGCATTCCGTCCTTGATTGCCTTCTTAAGACCGTCTATCGCGTCTCTTCTCGCATTTCTCACTACGACCTTAGAGTTCTCGCACTCCTGCTTGCACTTCTTAGCCAGCTCGCGGCGTCTTTCCTCGGTCAATGGCGGTATCTGCAGACGGATTATCTCGCCGTTGTTGATAGGCATGATGCCGACTTCGGAGTTGATTATAGCCTTCTCTATGACCGCAAGCATAGACTTCTCGAATGGCTTGATGGCTATCGTTCTCGCATCTGGAGTTGTGACTACCGCCGCTGCGCTGATAGGCGACTGTGTGCCGTAGTAGTCTATTCTGATAGGGTCAAGTATGTGCGCGTTCGCCTTTCCTGCTCTCACTCTTGCCAATGCCTCTTCGAGATACATTGTTGCCTCTTCCATAGCCTCCTCAGCCTTGCTCAGATATTCTTTCAAATCTGCCATAATAGTTTCTGTGTTTTTATTGTTATTTATTTTTATTCAAATCGCTTATTTGACAAGAGTTCCGATGTTCTCGCCGTCCATGAGCTTCTTCAGATTGCCCACCTTGTCCATGTTGAAGACGTAGATTTTCATGCCATTCTCCTTGCACATGGTAGTGGCAGTGAGGTCCATCACCTTCAGTCCCTTATTGTAAATCTCGTCGTATGTTATTTCGTCGAACTTAGTGGCTGTTGGGTCTTTCTCTGGGTCGGCGGTGTAGATGCCGTCCACGCGTGTGCCTTTGAGCATCACGTCAGCCTCTATTTCTATGGCTCTGAGCGAAGAGCCTGTGTCGGTAGTGAAGTAAGGGTTTCCCGTTCCTGCCGAGAAGATAGCCACTTCGCCATTCTGCATCGCCTCTATGGCTTTCCACTTAGTGTAAAACTCGCCGATAGGCTCCATTCTGATGGCTGTGAGCACTCGCGTCTTCACGCCTATCGCAGTCAGCGCCGAACTCAACGCAAGGCTGTTGATGACTGTCGCGAGCATACCCATCTGGTCGCCCTTGACTCTGTCGAAGCCTTTCGAAGCTCCGCTCAATCCACGAAAGATATTTCCTCCGCCTATCACAATGCCTATCTGCACGCCCATCTCGCTTATTTCTTTTATCTGGGCGGCGTATTCAGCAAGACGCTTCTCGTCTATGCCGTACTGCTGCTCTCCCATAAGCGACTCGCCGCTTAGTTTCAAGAGAATTCTATTGAATCGTGCCATTTGTCAATTATTATATATTCTGCAAATATAGCAGAATTAGTAGCCACTGCCAATTTTGTTTGTTTTTATTGACTCAACGCAAAGACAGGCA
>CAMHCZ010000068.1 GCA_946183755.1 uncultured bacterium
TGTTTGAAAAGAAGTTTCTTTCAACTGAACAAAATCATCAGGCAGCTGTTTTTTGATAAAGTCAGGATGAAGGATTTCATTCACGCTTTGGCGATGAACAATAAAGCCGCCCTCAAATCCCAAATCCATACCACCACAACCAGAGAACAACGATAAAACTCTGTGCTTTTTTCCTTTTTTTAGTGATACTGATTTATTGTATAATTGTTGAATCTTCTGTTGCATAATATGTTAGACTTTGACAGCATTTATGCTCCCAATCCCCATATAGCAACAAAAAAGCGTGAAACCGTTTCTGTCGCTTATTCAACTCCGTCAGCCGACCAAAGCATTGTAGGTAAATAAGCACGAAACGGCTCACGCCTATTGGGCGTGAACCTCTCGCTCGCTTATCCTCTCCTACTTGTAATATTTGGTCGTTTACGGAGTTAGAGAATAAGAGCGTAAAGCTCAATGATTTAATATTTTATCTTTCTTATATTTCTGCTTTTCTTGTTGTCAAAATTTCGTTATCGCAAATATATAAATTTCTATTTTCAGAATCTAAACATTGCCATATCCTTGGCTGTCACGGTGTTTTCGAAGACTTCGCGCGCCTCTGCCGCCATCTGCTTTATCTCCTCATCTTTGCGGTAGCGCGATGAATAATGTCCGATGACAAGCTTCTTGACGCCAGCCTTCTTGGCTATCTCCGCCGCTTGACGAGCCGTCGAGTGCATTGTCTTGCGTATGCGGTCCTTGTCAACCTCGCAATACGTCGCCTCATGATAAAGCAAATCCACACCTTTTATTATGTCTACAATGCTCTCAGTGTAAGCCGTGTCCGAACAATAGGCGAACGAGCGCACCGGCTTGGGGTCGATTGTCAGCTCGCTGTTGCTTATCACCCTGCCGTCGGCTGTGACGAAGTCGTCGCCGTCTTTCAGTCCAGGTATCGCCGCCAAAGGGATGTCATATTCCTTGAATTTCTCTTTTATAATCTTGCGCCCTTGCTCCTTCTCCCGGAACAGGAATCCGCACGTAGGCACGGAGTGTTTCAGAGGTATGGTGCTGACAACGACCTTGTTGTCCTCGAATATCACTTCGGCTTTTCTCGGGTCTATCGGGTGGATGGTGAGTTCGAACGAGAGGTCCGCCATGAAGTACTTTCTGAGCGGCTCTATAAGCTCCACGAGGTCCTTATGGGCGTGGATTGTCAGCGGACTGCGGCGTCCTCGCATCGAAAGTGTCGAAAGCAGCGGCAGAAGCCCGAAGATGTGGTCGCCGTGCAGGTGCGAGATGAATATGTTGTTTATGCGCTCGGTGTGCACTCCAGTCTCCTTGAGCGCCACCTGCGCGCCCTCGCCGCAGTCTATCAGATAGAGTTTGTCGCTGAGGCACAGCAGATGCGCGGCGTTCGCTCTGTCCTTGAGCGGCATCGCCGAACCGCAGCCTAATGTTATGAATTTCGCCGTGCTCATGTTGCCTCGTCTGTTCTGTTTATCAAAGATAGAGTTTTTGCGTAAAATATGGGCATCGTGAAAAACAAAAAAGAGCCGCCCTCGCGGACGACTCTTCATAAACTTTTTCCTATCGTGTTATCTAACAACTTTCTGCACAGCAGAACCGTTGTCGCCGACATATCTCACGACATAGACTCCAGCTGGCAAAGCAGCCAAGTCGAATACGTTCTCGCTTGTGCTTGCCACCTTCTGAGTCGCAGCGGAGTAAATAACGACCTCGAAATTCTCGCCGCCGAAGTAGAGCTTGCTGCCGCGCTGCTCTATCAGCTTGACATTCGCATTGTCGTTTACCGCTGTAGCCGCGCCAGTAGAAAGAGCGAACGAGAAGTCGTCGAGCAACACGCTGTAGTCCGTTCCTGATGATGTTGTTGTATTCACAATCTTCAGTTTGACATCACTGCTGCTGTTCAACTCAACAGTTATGAGCGCCCAATCGTGACTTGCAGAGAAGCTCTGTGTCTTTACTGGCGAAGTATAATTGTCTGCAGAGCTATAAACACTAAGGCTTCCAGCCTTGTTTGTATTGTAAAGTCTAGCATAGAAAGTGACAGTCTGTTTGCCCTTCAGCAATGGAGTGATTGCGATTCCGGTATTCTTAGCACCGATTCTGAGCGACTTGCTTCCACTTTCAGTATGGTTGTAGCTCGCGCCGTCGCCAAGTCTTGTCTGTGTCAAGTTCCATATATTACCTTCGATAAGAATGTCGCCAAGGTCTCTGAAGTTTCCTGTGTTCAGTTTCTCTCCAGTAGAACCGGTAACCGCATTGCTCTCCAACGTCTCGAAGTCCTCTGCCGGCCCTTCCTTGCACTCGATAGCAAGCACAGATGATTCTGTCTGAAGAGTTGCCTCGTCGGTCACGATAGCAGTTATTTTGTATGTTCCGACTTCTGTTGGAGTGAATGTGTATGTATAAGGAGCGGATGTCACTGCAGCAACCTCAGTACCATTCTTCTTAAACTTAACGGAAGTGACAGCTCCGTTCTCGCTTGAAGCTGTCGCAGTCACCGTCACCTCTGTGTTTGGCTTTACAGTCACGGAACTTGCGCTTAATGAGATTGTAGGAGCGGAAAGTCCTGTGCCGTCAAGGTTGGCTGCATAAGGTATAGTCACGCCAGCAAGCAGTTTGTCTGATGTGATAGTCAGCGTAGGAGCCTCATTGCTGCCAATAGTCAAGCCTGTCACAGTACACTCTCTTGACTCGTCAGGAATCAATCCCTTCAACGAAGTTGTGCTTCTCACGCCCTTGACTGTGACATAAGCATCATGATAGATTGGCGCGACACCATTGTTCTTTACTGTCACAACAGCATCAGTAGAAGAAACCTGATATTTAGTTATCTGGAAACTATAACCGGCATGGTTTCCCGCTTGCTTCAGCCTCGCCGCACTAGCATAAGAGCCTTCAAGGGCATTGTTTCCTATGACATAAGTCATGTGGTATTTCTTCGCAGCCTGCTCCCATGTCACGCCATACATTCCATCCGGATTCAAGAAGTTATGCTGGTCATCGTCTGTATAATAACTGATTTCGCCTCCGCCTGGAGCTGACTCCCATCTGTCTGTTCCCATGGCAATCCATTCCGTCTCATTCCATCCGTCACCTTGAGCAAGGTCATGCTCTGAATGCATGAATGAATCATCGAAAAGTCCGAAGTTCAGAGCCATGAGTGACTCATCTGTAGTGATTGGACAATATGAATCGTCAGCGGCATCAATAGAAACGCTCCATGGAGTGTTCTTAAACTGATTGGCAACATGCTTCAAGAACTCTGTCTGATAAGCATCTGACGGGAAGTACTTGCCCTTCCAACCGCTTGGCAGTCCGTTGTCGTCATAGATATGGTACTCGCTCCAGTGTCCGAAGCCGACCTGAACGAAAGCGATTCTTGGGTCGTTGTCATACTTGGCAGCGAAGTCGGTGTAGAACTGCTTTGTGAACCACTTCAGCTCATCGTTGGTCCAGTCTGCATAATATGTCAAGCCGTCACCCTTCACTGTCTTGTAATACTCAGGACCATATCCGTAGCTGCCATTCTTTATATACAAAGGCACTGCTGTGGCACCAGCCTGATTACATGTACAATAAGGCGCGCCTGTTATCTTGCCGTCGTTGCCAGGATACTCATATCTGAAACGCACGATAGCCTGGTGACCACGACTTGCCACATCATCAAGGAATGTCTCAAACGAGCTCCAGTCATATTGCAATTTATCGCCCACTTTTCCCGTCACCACCTTGCATGGCAGGCAGTATGAGAACTCGAGCGAGATAGAACCGTTAAGCTCCGGATGGTCAGAAATCAAGTCCGGCCAGAAGACGATTCCTTTCATTGGCTCCAAAGTCGTGATTTCACTTTGCAATTTCACATTTCTCATTTGCGCATTGACTAAGAAAGCCGATGCGATAAACAAAGACGTAAGTAAAAGTTTTTTCATAAGCATTTTGATTAGTTAATTAATTTTTAAAGTTCACAAAACTAACACTCTAAATGCAAGATTCACAGAGAAAAAAAACTTTTAACATTCATCGTATGCCTTATTAATTCAATACATTAACAATAAATAAAACAGATGATTTAAATATTTATTCACTTTCCCATATCTTTGAATGATGTATTTGAAAAACAGCATAAAACCATGAAAATAGCAGTATTCAGCACTCAGAAATATGACAGAGAATTCCTCTCTGCAGTACCGACAGAACATAAATTCGTGTTCTTCGAAGCGCAACTGAACACCGACACCGTGAACCTGACACAGGGATTCGACGGTGTCTGCATATTCGTGAACGACCATGCCGACAGCGAGATAATATCCGAGCTGAAGAACAACGGCATAAAGGTGATAGCCCTGCGCTGCGCCGGATTCAACAACGTGGACGTGAAGGCCGCCGAGAAAGCCGGCATACGTGTGGTGCGCGTGCCTGCCTATTCGCCTGAAGCTGTGGCGGAGCATGCCGTGGCGCTGATAATGACGCTTAACCGCAAGACACACAAGGCGTATCTGCGCATAAAGGAGAACAACTTCTCGCTGGAACGACTGACTGGATTCAACATCTACGGCAAGACTGTCGGCGTAGTGGGCACGGGAAAGATAGGCAAGGCGTTCTGCAAGATAATGCTGGGATTCGGAGCTAAAGTCATAGCCTACGACAAATTCGAGGACGACGAAGCCAAGAAACTGGGCATCAAGTACGTAACTTTCGAGGAGGTGCTGAAGAACTCCGACATCATATCACTGCACTGCCCTCTCACTCCTGAGACAAAGTACATGATAGACTGGGAGGCGTTCGCCAACATGAAGGACGGCGTGATGCTGATAAACACCAGCCGCGGCGCGCTGATAAACACCAAGGACGCGATTCTGGCGCTGAAGAGAGGCAAGATAGGATACCTCGGCATCGACGTGTACGAGCAGGAGGAGCACCTGTTCTACAAGGACCTCTCGGAGAACATAATCCCCGACGACACGATTGCGCGCCTGATGTCGTTCCCTAACGTGATGATGACGTCGCACCAGGGCTTCTTCACCAAGGAGGCGCTGACCGAGATAGCCGCCACGACAGTGGGCAACATCGACTGCGTGGCTCAGGGCAAGCCTTCGCCTAACGAGGTGAAGTCGGAATAAGGAAAACCACTTTATAAATAAGAAAAACGCACCGGAATTCTCCGATGCGTTTTTTCTTTGCATATCGTTTTTCTCTTACTTCTTAAGCAACTCGAAACTGCGCTTCACGAACGAGCTGAGCGCCTCGCCTTTGAGCATATTGTTGCTCAGCAGCGCAAGGTCGATTATCTGGCGCACCTGCTTATTGTCTGCCGCGTACTTGCTGACGATGCTCTCCACGTTCTTCTTCAGTTCGTCGGCACGGTCCTGCATCTTCTTTTTCTCGTCCTTCTCCGCTTGAGGTATGTCGGCGTCCTTAGCGTCCTTGTGGGCTGTATTCCAAGCGGTCATCTTGTCGTCGAGCTCCTGGCGTTCCTTGTTCAGCGGCTTGGCAGTGTTCACCACGAGGCTGTAGCTGTCCGGCATCTCGCCGTAGAATCCCATCATGCCGCCGTTGACAGCCGACATTTCCTTCATACGGCGCATGAACTCAGCCTGAGTTATGACAACCGGCTGCTGGTCCTTGCCGAGGTTCTCGAAATCGACGATGAAGTTGGTCTTGTCTATCTTAGGCAGCTGCGACTGGAACACTGATGTCAACGCCTCCTGCTGGTTCTTGGTCAGCACGCTCTTGTCCAAATCTTCTTTCGCAATGAGTCTTTCCACGACGTCGGCATCCACTCTCGTGAATCTTATCTTCTCGTTCTTCTGCTCCACAGCGTTCACCAAGTGCGTGTCCAGCTGTCCGTCCAGCACGATTACGTCGTAGCCCTTGTCCTTGGCCGCCTGCACGTATGAGTGCTGCTCGTTCTCGTTGTTTGTGTAGAGGATTACGAGGTTGCCGTCCTTGTCGGTCTGCGCGTCCTTCACCTTCTCCTTGTACTCATCGAGAGTGAAGTACTTGCCCTCGGTGTTCTTGAAGAGGTTGAACTTAGCGGCTCTGTCGTAGAACTTCTCCTCGCTGAGCATGCCGTAAACGATGAACAAGCGCATGTTGTCCCACTTCTCCTCGAACGCCTTGCGGTCCTTCTTGAAGAGGTCCTCGAGGCTGTCTGCCACCTTCTTGGTTATGTGGCTTGATATTTTCTTCACGTTGCCGTCGGCCTGCAGATAGCTTCGGCTCACGTTCAGCGGGATGTCCGGCGAATCGATGACGCCGTGCAGCAGTGTCAGGAACTCAGGCACGATGCCTTCCACACTGTCGGTCACGAATACCTGGTTGCAGTAGAGCTGTATCTTGTTTCGCTGCAAGTCCATGTTCGACTTGATTTTAGGGAAATACAGGATACCGGTCAGGTGGAACGGGAAGTCCACGTTCAGGTGTATGTGGAACAATGGGTTCTCCGCCATTGGGTAGAGTTCCCTGTAGAATTTGTCGTAATCCTCGTCCTTGAGGTCGGCAGGCTTGCGCACCCAAGCCGGATTCACATCGTTCACCACGTTGTCCTCGTCGGTGTCCACCTGCTTGCCGTCCTTCCAGTCCTTCTTCTTGCCGAAGACTATCTCCACAGGCAGGAACTTGCAGTATTTGTTCAGCAGGAAGCTGATTTTCGAATCCTCGAGGAAGTCCTTGTTGTCGTCGTCGATGTGCAGCACGATGTCTGTGCCTCTGTCGTCCTTGTCGATTTCCTCGATTGTGTAGTCAGGAGTTCCGTCGCACGACCATTTCACAGCCTTCGCCCCGTCCTTATACGACTTAGTCACAATGTCAACCTGCTTAGCCACCATGAACGCCGAGTAGAAACCGAGTCCGAAGTGTCCGATTATGGCGTTGGCGTCGTTCTTGTATTTCTCGAGGAACTCTGTCGCTCCCGAGAACGCTATCTGGTTAATGTACTTGTCGATGTCCTCGCTGGTCATGCCTATGCCTCGGTCGCTTATTGTCAGTGTGCCGGCTTCTTTGTCCACGCTAACCTTCACCTTCAGTTCGCCGAGCTCGCCCTTGTACTCGCCTACCGACGAAAGCGTCTTCAGCTTCTGTGTCGCGTCAACGGCGTTGCTTACAATCTCGCGCAGGAAAATCTCGTGGTCGCTGTAAAGAAATTTCTTGATGACAGGGAAAATGTTGTCTGTCGTTACTCCTATTGTTCCTTTCATTTTTATATATGTGTTTATTGATTTGTCCGCCTCTGGTTTATCAAAATAAATGCCATCCATGTTTTTGTGACAATATGGCATAAACACGACGAACACGGCTGACAATTCTGACACCGCCAGTCTCCGTTGTTTGTTATGTATTGTGTGTTTACACAGCCGCTAATTGCCGCCTTTGAGCATGCCGCTGAGTCCGCGGCCGATGTTGCGCAGCTGAAGCGTAGGAGCCGCCTCCAGTCCTTGAATCTTGTTCTGCGCGCCATGTTGCGGATAGATGACTACTCCGTCATTCTTCACGAAGCGGATTTCCAGCTCGATAGGCACTTGCTCCAGCTCCTCTTTGTACGATGCCGAGCCAGGCCTTGCCGACACGACTATTATGAGGTCAGTCTCGTTTATGACTCTCTTAAGCGTAAGGAAGCTGTCCCACTTGTCGAATTCGCTGTGCGAGAACTTAGCCATCTTCCTTGCATAGACTTTCTTTATTGCGCTGTAGGTCTGTTCATTGCTCAGCATCAGGATAGGCAACGTCAGCTCACGAGAGAGCTTCAGCACCTTCTCGAACCAGATGGAAAATCCGGCCTCGTACTCGGCGTAAGGCGGCACGATAAGCACGATTCTCTTGTGCAGAATCAGTTGCTTGGTCAGTTTGCACATGAAGACGGTCTTGTTGGTGTTGCCTACGACACCGCCGGCATTGGCTCCGAGCAGTTTGTCGAGGAAGCCCATCTTGCGCGGCCAGCCCATGACGATGATGTCCGCCATAGCCTCCTTGGTCAGACGGACAATGCCGCCGCTCATGTTGTAGTCGAGAGTCGTCATCACATTGAGCGGAATCTCGACAGCCGACGCCTCCTTGACGTATTTCTTGAGGCTCTCCCTCGTCGCGCGCACCTTGTTCTCCGCCCCTTCGTCGTTGAGCAGCACTGTGCCCACGAGCAGCGGGCGTGTCGATTTCTTGTCGCGTATCATAAGGGCGAAGTCGATGAGACGCTCGAAAACGACTTCCAGCGATATTGTCACGAGAATATTCTCGACCGACGGCATGTACTTGTTCCGTGTGTTGGACTCGTCGTCGGAGAGATTGTCGCTCGCCTCCAGGTGCTTGTTCATCTGCAGCGCGAGTTTTCTCGAAGCCCGTTCTGTAAGCACTGCCGACACTGTGCATGTGAGCAGAATCAGCACCACGGCGGCGTTAAGCACATCCTCCGAGATAAAGCCAGCCCTCACACCCACAAGTATGACGGCAATGGTGATGGCCGCATGGCTGCCGCTGAGTCCGAACATCAGCTGGCGCTGTATCGCCGTCATGTTGAAGAGCTTCTGCGTGATGAACGCCGCGCCCCATTTGCTGAGAAGCGCAGCAGCCGTCAGCACCAGCGATATAAGAATAACCCACCAGTCGCCGATAACGCTCCTGAAGTCCATCATCAAACCAACGTTTATGATGAAGAACGGTATGAAAAGCGTGTTGCCGATGAAGGCGATTCTATTCATGAGAGCCGATGTGCTCGGTATCATCTTGTTGACGGCCAGACCAGCGAGGAACGCGCCGATGATAGGTTCGAAGCCGCCAAGCTGCGCCAGAAACGACGACATGAACATGATGGCAAGCACCAGAATGAAGTGCGCGCCCTTCTCGTTCTCGAAGCGGCGGAAAAACAGCTTCAGCACCCAAGGGAACAGCTTGAAAATCGTCAGGAACAGCACTATGCCGGACAGCAGCATGCGCAAGGCGAACCCCCAGCCCACATGTCCAGAACTATGCCCCAGCAGGAGCGCAAGGAGTATGAGCGCCGCAGTGTCGGGTATTATCGTGCCGCCCACTGTGACAGCCACCGACACGTCCTTCACCACTTCCATCTTGCTCGCTATAGGATAGGAGATGAGCGTGTGAGTGGCGAAAACACAAGCCACAAGCATGCTGCCCATGCTGCTCATGCCCAAAACGTACCTCGACACGACGAAACCGGCAAGCATTGGTATCGAAAATGTCAGTATTCCATGCAATATGCTCTTTGAGCGGTGTATGCGGAAGTCATTCAAGTCGAGGTCAAGACCCACGATAAACATTATATAAAGCAGACCGATGGTGGAGAACAGGTCAATCGCCTGATTCTGCTCGATAAGCCCGATGCCGTGAGGTCCGAACACAAGTCCGGAAATAATGAGGATTATGATGCCAGGAACTCTCAACCTCTTGAGGAAAACAGACGACAAGAGTATGAGTATAAGCAAAATAGAGAACACCAGTATCTGATTATGAACTGGCAACGTGAACATCTCTTTTATTGAATCCAACAGTTCTCCCATATATACATACAAAGATAGGATTTAATAAGGAAAAATAAAATCAGCCACAAGCGCAAT